>JAYEKB010000301.1:0-2438 GCA_034660835.1 Thermodesulfobacteriota bacterium | reverse complement strand
AGCCGATGAGGCCAAACAGTATCCAACAGTAGGATGCGTAGCAATAAGTGCTTGTCCTTCGGATAATCCTGCGGCTCTGCGGGAGAATTCCAGCAAGGGAGAGCCGGACAAGCTGCAGCCACAGGGCGCGTTTTGCCTTACCGATCTGCCCTTTTTCATAGAGTTCCCGGCTTGCAGCACGACGTATTTTGCCGCTTGAGGTTTTAAGCACAGTACCCGGCGGAGCAATAATCACCTCGTCCGGCGGCATGCCCAACAGGTCTATTGCTGTATTGACAATTTGCTGATGTATCTTGTCTTTTGTTTCAGCATCTTTTTTTCTCGACTCTGCTAATACGATTAGTCTTTCGGTGCCGGAAGTATGATCCTGGCTGGCAAACACGGCAATGCAGCCCTTACGGGTGCCTTCTATGTTGCCCACCGCCTCCTCCAGTTCATGGGGATAGACATTTCTACCGCCGCGAATAATGATGTCTTTGATGCGGCTGGTGATAAAGACATCGCCGTCGGCAATATAGCCTAGATCGCCTGAGTCAAGCCAATCTCCACGGAAAAGGCTGCGGGTTTTTTCCGGATTCCGGAAGTAGCCGCTGGTCACTGATGGTCCCTTAAATTGTAGCTCTCCCTGGTATCGGTCAGGGAGTTCTCTGCCACTGTCGTCAACAATCCTGATCTGGTGACCGATCAGGGGACGGCCACAGGCCACGAATTTCAGTGCCGTGGTGTCGTTTTTTGCAGCAACTGCTGCCTGACCCGAATCCATGAGTGCATCACGCTTGACCCGGTCGATGACAGGGCCTCGGCCAAGGGGTGGAAAGGCAAGGCCAACCGATGATTCGGCAAGGCCATATACCGGGGATGCGGCTTCGGGATGAAAGCCGTAAGGAACAAAACGTTTTTCAAAGTTGATAATCGTCTCAGGACTGACCGGTTCCGCACCATTAAAGGCAAGGCGCCAGGTACTCAAATCAAGTCCCTCCAGCACCTCGTCGCTTAGTCGTTGATGGCAGAATGCATAACCGAAATTGGGAGAGGCTGACATGGTGCCGTGGTAGTTGTGTATGGCCCACAGCCAGCGCTCAGGCCTGGCGAGGAATGAGAGGGGCTGCATGATGACCAGGCGACAGCCGAAATAGAGACTGCCCAGCCATGCCCCAATCAGACCCATATCATGATAGAGTGGCAGCCAGCTGACAAAGACATCCCTGGCGGTAACATCGGTTGCCTGCCCCATGGCCCGGATGTTGGCAAGCAGGTTGGTATGGGTGAGGATTACGCCCTTGGGGTCGCCGGTGGAACCGGAGGTGTACTGGATAAAGGCTATGTCGTCAGCATCAACTGGAACAGGGGAGAAATCTTCCGTTGGCCTGGAAAATGCCTCCATCGTGTCAACCAGCTCAAGTGTTTCCACCTGGGCCTTCAGCAGTCGGCCAATGGGTTTGACCTCTGGCATGGTGATTAGAATTTTTGTTGCGGCGTTTCGTAAAATACTACGGTGTCTCCTGAGGTGTTCTTCAATTTGGGTGGGACGTGCAGGAGGATAGAGCGGAACCGGAATACCTCCTCCAAGCAGCACCCCAAAAAAGCTGAAGAAATAATCCAGGCCGGTGGGCAGCATGATGGCAACGGTATCACCCGGTTCAAGATTGTGGTGCTGCAGTCCGGCGGCAAGCTTCAGTGCTTCCTGTTTCAGTTCTTGGTAAGTGAGCTGGATCGTATCCTTGTTGTGCCGGTCAAGAATGATATGAATACGATCTGGATGAGCCTGGATATGACTGTCAAGAACTGCCAGCAGGGTGTCTGCGTCATGGGGTGCCAGATCGCTTTCATCTGAAACCTCAAGTGAGGTGTATTGCCTGGCTTGGGGAGCTGACTTTTTTTTATCCGAGGTTGTAATATGTCTAAGCAGGTCTCTCGGACTCTCTGTCGTTGCAAGCACATGTTCGGACAGGGAAAGGTTAAATTTCTGCTCAATACGGCTAAGAAGCTCTACCCTGGCCAGGCTGTCAAGGCCGAGATCACGATCCAGAGAACTGTCCAGAGTAATAGGTCGGGTGGGGCGTATGTCCGGGTGCAGTTCATCCATGAGTTGCCTGATGAGTTGCAGCAAAGCTTCTTCATTCCCGGCAGCTTGCAAGGGCAGAGAGTTAGACTCGGAATGCATAGACCTCCTTGTTTCACAGATTGTCAGTTGACTGGAACCGCAGGGGGTTTTCTTAAACTATCGTAAATTTAATCATTTTTTGATTAGGATTCAAGGGGAAGAATAGATGGGAGGCAGGCTATAAGTTTCCCTCTTTATCGACGTGAACAGACAGACTACGTATCCGGTTAGTTGAACCTGCCAATTTAAGCAGATGTGTCTGGACAGAATAGAGTGACAGGAATTAACGAGTAAGGGACTAACCCGGTTCAACCGGAAACAATTCAGTTCACTG
>JAYEKB010000300.1:0-2439 GCA_034660835.1 Thermodesulfobacteriota bacterium | reverse complement strand
ATTTGTTCTCGAACAATTTGCAAAGTGTTCACCGAAGGCAAGCCGATGCAGCCGCACCTGCTTTGTCGCTACCTGAGCAAGCATAGGCAACTATAGCTTACTCAGGTGCTCAGCGCATCTGCAGCCATCTCGACTTGTGAAATATACGGGCTAAAAATGCGGTGCAGTCCAATGATCTCCTGACTGCCGGTATCTTTGGGCTTACCCTCAGCGGTGTTGCCGATGATGACTGGATCGTGGTTTCGGCCTCAGGTGGATCAGACATTGACCATAATGGAGACGGTACGGTCGATCCTTCGCCTACCATCAACAAGGGTACGCTCCATGCCGTGGCAAAAGCCGCTGACTGGCGGAACAAACACCTGCGGATCACGCCCTTGACGGAGCTTGCATACCGTTTCACCGAGCATCTTTTCTCACAAATTCCCCAGGACGAACTTGCTATCCGCCTGCAGGATCTGGCCCGCTATCTCATCAAAACCGATATCGACGGTTCCGGTACTGTTGACTGGAACGATATCCTGCTCTTTAACCCTGCCAACCCTGAGCACCGGGACAAACTGACCACCAGCTACGACTGGTTGTCCACGGTAAATGATGAGGGACACTCGATCATTGATTCTCTGCTTGCCGGTAACGAGAAGCAGATGCTGTCCTGCATGGATGAAATATACTCCTACCTCATGACCCGTTTCCCGGTGCCGGATTCACGTTACCACTCGGTCAAGATTACCCTCTCAGTATTTGGCCCGGGCCGTGCCACTTCTGACGCACCCGCCAACCTCGCTGTAGATTCCACCCTGGCGGAACCGGTGTATGCAGATCATGTTTTTCTTCCGGAAAACGAATCCGAATCAGTAACTTTTACCGCAACACCCACCCAGGACACAAAGATACTGCACTGGTCAGGCTGTGAAACAGTTAGCGCAGACCTGAGCCAATGCACGGTCCCCTTAAATAAAAGTCAGTCCGTAGTGATCAACTTCGGCAGGACTGCCACTACCTTCCATGCTCCGGTACACGATCTAACTCGTACAACCAATATGGTTGATGTAAATACTATTTCAGTGTTGATACCCGATGACATGGCCGACATGATTGCCGAAATGGCCACGGCCGCAGTTGACGATTTTGTGGTCAGCGGTGCTGGCGAAGGATTTTTGCGCCGTATCACTGGAATTAACCAGGTCAGCACAACTTATTACATCCTTGACACGGTTGAGGCTGCTCTTGATGAAGTCATCAGCCAGGGAACAGGACAACTCTTCAAACAGATGGAAAATGGAGATTTAGAGGGGTATACGACTACCACTTCGACAACAGGGACAGTTAGTACAACCGCTAATGTTTCATCTGAGATTGATGGTGTCCAGGTATTGGTATCTGATGACCCGAAAGATACATCCTTTAAAATAGTTTTAGGCACCCCTGAGTCTGTGTCTGGTGTTGCAGGCCCCATAATGGCTGCGGCTAAAGATTTTGAACAGACCACGACAGTGACTCTTTTTGATGACGGACAGGGCAATACACTGGAAGCCTCGGGTACAATTAGCCTGGGCATTTCCCTTGATACAGCCTTTGATTATAAATGGCGAGAAGGATTTGCAGGTCTCCATTCTTTTAAATTTATTGTAATCGTTGATGCAGAGGAGAGTATTGAACTTACAGCCAGCAGCGAACTGGCTAAGTTTAACCTTGTAAAAATTAATATTGCTACTTACCGCTTCGGCTCCATTAACATAATGATTGGCGCAGTTCCGGTGGTGATTATTCCCACCGTTGATGTCTACTTTTTTGCCAATGGTAAGGTTTCAGCAGAGGTTTCATACAGCGTTTCCTTTGAGCAGACAATAGAAGGAGGCTTGCTGTATAACGAAAACACCGGATTTTCAAGGCATGAGAGTTTTTCCAGTGATAGAAATCCAATTTTGCCCACTGCTACGATCAGTGCCTCAATCAAGGGTGGGGTAGAAGTGTCACCGGCGTTAAAGATATATGGTGTAACCGGCCCGGCTTTGCCGCTGGAGGCTTATGCCAAGATGAAAGCTAGTTTGAGTACAGAAATTTTCGGAACCTGCACTGACATGATTCTCAAAAATTCGGTCGGTGTTTCAGCAGATTTTAAATGGGATATGAGTGCGTCATCTAAGATTGGTGAAATGCTGCACCTTGATCAGCTTGAGGATATGACCCGTTTTAATATTTACTCCAAAGAGTGGACAGTGGCCGAGTGGCCGATTTTTGACAGCTGCCCTGAGTATGTTGCAGGTTCTCACCTGGTTGTAGAAGGCGACGGTATCTTTTCCACCATTGCTGTTGGTGATCCCAATGGCCTGGCAACAACCCTGACCGTGGAAAATATAGGGGATGAAACATTGCATTGGAATACTTCCGGTATTCCCCCGGAAGTGCAGGTTCATCCTACTTCCGGTACCCTGG
>JAYEKB010000299.1:0-10592 GCA_034660835.1 Thermodesulfobacteriota bacterium | reverse complement strand
CTTACCCTATCCATCAATCAATTCCGCCCAGACAAAGATATTTCATTTCCAGATACTCATCAATGCCATACTTAGATCCTTCCCGCCCGATACCGGATTCCTTGATGCCGCCAAAGGGTGCTGATTCGGTGGACATGATGCCGGTGTTAATACCCACCATGCCGTATTCAAGTGACTCTGCCACCCGCCAGACACGTCCTACGTCCCGGCTGAAAAAATAGGAAGCCAGCCCGTAGGGTGTATCATTGGCCAGGGTTATGGCCTCTTCCTCAGTTGCAAAGGAGAACAACGGGGCCACCGGGCCAAAGGTCTCCTCGTAGGCGATCAGCATGTCCGTGGTCGCATCTAATAAAACGGTGGGCTCGAAAAAAAAGCCGGTTCCCCCTGCCCGTTTACCGCCGCATCCCAGCCGGGCACCCTTGTCCAGGGCATCTTTAATCTGGAGTTCCACTTTAAGCACAGCATTTAAGTCAATCAACGGCCCCTGGTTAACCCCCTCATCAATCCCGTTACCTACCTTGAGTTGCTCGGTAACCGCCTGAATCAGGCGATCGGCAAAGGCTTTATAAATCCCCTCCTGGATTATAAAACGATTTGCACAGACACAGGTCTGGCCGGAGTTACGGTACTTGGAGGCAACAGCACCTTCCACAGCCTCGTCAAGATCCGCATCATCAAATACAATAAACGGGGCATGGCCGCCCAGCTCCAGTGATATTTTTTTGACCGTATCGGCACACTCACGCATCAACATCTTGCCCACAGCCGTAGAACCGGTAAAACTGAGTTTGCGAACCACCGGATTTGCAGTCAACTCCGCACCGATTTCAGTCGCCGGGCCGGTAAGCACATTAAACACACCCGGCGGCATTCCGGCCTCCCGGGCAAGTTCTGCAAGAGCCAGGGCTGAAAACGGGGTCTGGGCTGCGGGTTTAATCACCACCGGACATCCTGCGGCCAGTGCCGGTGCCGCCTTGCGGGTGATCATGGCCGAGGGAAAGTTCCAGGGCGTGATAGCCGCACAGACTCCAACCGGCTGCTTGATCACAATAATTCGTTTTCCGGGCTGGCCCATGGGGATGATATCGCCGTATACCCGTTTGGCCTCCTCGGCAAACCACTCCACAAAGCTAGCCCCGTACAGTACCTCGCCCAGGGACTCGGCCAGCGGTTTCCCCTGTTCTGCTGTCATGATCATAGCCAGGTCATCCTGGTGCTCCACAATGAGATCATACCAGCGCCGAACTAAACGGGATCGTTCATGAGCGGTCTTCAAACGCCAAGCCGGCCAGGCTGCATCAGCAGCAGCGATGGCCCCGGCAGTCTCCTCCCGGCCAAGGGCGGGTACCGTACCTATCAACTCACCGGTTGCCGGGTTATGGACATCTATAGTCCTGTTGTTTTGCGCATCTATCCACTCTCCGGCGACAAAACACTGGTTGCGAAATAAATCCTGCTTTTTCAACTTCATAGATCACCTGAGACCACGTAAACAAGCACGGTAAAAAGGAAGCAAAAAATGTCTGCATCCCTGGACGCGCGCTTTTTTATTTATGAAAAACAACAAATATGATAAATTCAATACATAAGTAATTCATATCCTGTATATTCAACGAATTGAACATGCAGAATTTAGAACTAATGTACCAGCTTAGAATTCCTTTTCAAGTGTAGTCTAAAAAAATATACTAAATTAAAACAACCAACTCGCTGGAATGATAACGGAACTGAGAACATCAAAACGGTATATTGATTATCTCCCCATAAGAGTAAGTGCCAGGGACGGAGTAAGCGGAGAAATTATGGCCGGCCCGCTGTCAGGACGGATCATTGACGTTTCCACCAGCGGTGCCTGCCTGCTCATGACCCAGATAATGAGTAACAGCTATCATATTTTTCACTCAACCCGTGAAAACGACTCCCTGTCTCTGCAGTTACAGATTAACCTGCCGCCTGACATCATGGACTGCAACATTTCGGCACGACCGATATGGATGAACCTTTTTCGCCAGGACGAAATCCGTGCCTTTAAGATGGGAGTTGAGTTTCTGACCAATCCTGAAGGAAAACAGATCAAGCAATTGATGACGGCCATGGCCCGCCAGCAGAAGAAACGGGCAAATTGGTGGTCATCACAAACCATTCGTCGAGCAAAAACTCTCAATTTTTCCCTGTTTACCGGACGGTGAATGCCCGGACGGGATTCTTCACCCCCCGCAGCTCGATCTCTCCCATATCAGTCACAGCTACCTGATCGTCCTGCAGGTCACGGCGTACACCATCAGTAATATATATCCTGCAGGATGAAGACTTTGCTGCCAGTCGCTGGGCAATATTCACTTCTGTTCCAATAGCCGTGTAATCCAGACGCCTGGACGAGCCGACATTACCCAGAAACACTTCACCGCAGGTCAAGGCGATACCAAGGTCAATGGTGGAAAAGAACTGATCCTGTTTCTGCCAGCGCTGTTTAAGTTCTGCAAAACGCTCACAAATAGCAACTGCGGTTTCTACGGCCCTGAGATTGGCATTATCCAGCTCTATCGGAGCTCCGAACAGTGCCAGCACAGCATCACCCATAAACTTGTCCACTGTACCGCGGTGCTGAAAAATCGCATCAGTGAAAAGCTGAAAAAATTCATTCAAAAAATCACGCAGCACATCAAGAGGCAGTTGCTGAACCATACCGGTGAAGTTGCGGATATCAGCAAACAGGACCGTCACCTTTTT
This sequence comes from Thermodesulfobacteriota bacterium, assembly GCA_034660835.1. Classification (GTDB taxonomy): domain Bacteria; phylum Desulfobacterota; class Desulfobulbia; order Desulfobulbales; family Desulfobulbaceae; genus Desulfobulbus_C. The sequence goes on along the minus strand of JAYEKB010000299.1, from coordinate 7,862 downwards.
GATTTCTCCAAGGCTCGTGGTCAAGTCGGCATCACTTGCAAGCAGCAGTTCGGCCACTTCAGGAGCAACATACTGTTCCAGCAGGGTCTTCAGCCTGGTTTTCTCTTCCATGGAGGCTATGAAACGGACGTTCTCCAGGGCCAGAGCCGCCTGGGTACAGAGGATGCCGAGCATTTCGATGTCTGACTCTGCAAATCGGATGTCACCGTCAGTATAGCTGACATTGAGAACCCCTAACGTACTATCACGCACGATCATTGGAAAGGAGACTGCAGATACGATGTCCGGCCGTTTAAGCAAGTCGGCAAAGGGAGAGTCCTGCTGCGTTTCCCGGTTCAATATCACCGGTTTTCTTTCCGCAAAGACCCAACCGGCGATCTTATCTCCGGGCCGGATTGTAATTGTCCGGGTCAGTTCCTCGTCTATACCCCGTGAGGCGGCAATACGCAGACATCCTTCCTGCTCGTCAAAGAGCATCACGGACAGGCTGTCTGCAGCAGTCTGCTCGGCAACAACATCGAGCAGATAGTCCAGGAGCTGCTGCTGTGTGGTTGAAGATAAAAACTTTTCTCCCAATCCATAGAGCGGCAACAGGGCACGGAGACGGGTGTTCTCTTCACGAAAGGCGGTAGCTTCCATAGCCCTGTCGACTAAAGACCGGAGCTGTTCAGGGTCCAGAGGGTGATACAACAAACCCGAAAAACCGCTCTCCATGGCTTCAAGGCAGGGCATGACGGAATTGCTGCCGGCAGCAATCAGCAAACCGACCAGCTCAGGGTTTCCTGCCTGCAACCTGTGAAAAAGCGCAATGCCGCTCTTTCCGGCAAGATCTTCAGCCACCAGGACTACCCTGACCGGATTATCACGGCAAAACGCTGTTACCTCGGAAGGATTACAGCATGCCACCGGATATTCAATTAAAATGTCTGTTATCTGTTGACAAAGTCCGGTATTGTCCGCAATCAACAGGACAGATGATGCCATATGACTCTCTTTAGTTACAGGGAAAACTGAATCCACACGTCTTTCTTCATAATACCATTTTGTAACTGACAAGGCAAGGCAGAGGATCAGAACATCATGTTGCTGATACCTTGACGAAATCCCGCTTCCTGTTCATAATAGGACCATGAATAAACAGAAGCACAACTCCACCCCTCTGGCCGAGCGCATGCGCCCATCAAAGCTTGCCGATTTTATCGGCCAGGAACACCTGGTCGGTAAAGGAAGACTCCTGCATGAACTCATCGATCAGGATCGGATCCCGTCCCTGCTGCTCTGGGGACCGCCGGGATCGGGCAAGACAACCCTGGCAACTATACTGGCCAACTCCATTCATGCTGATTTTGTTTTCTTTTCAGCTGTTCTGGCCGGGGTAAAAGATATCAGAAGAATTGTCCAGGAAGCTGAAAAGAACCGGGCAACAACGGAAGCACCTACCATTCTTTTTGTTGACGAGATCCACCGATTTAACAAGAGTCAGCAGGATGCCTTTTTACCGCACGTGGAAAACGGCCTGCTGACACTGATCGGCGCGACCACGGAAAACCCGTCTTTTGAAGTCATCGCCCCCCTGCTCTCACGCTGCCAGGTTCTGCTCCTGCAACCCCTTGACCCTGAAGACATCAAAAAAATCCTGCAACGGGCACTTAGTGACAGTGAACAGGGGCTGGGCGGCCAGGGACTTGAGATTGAGGACCAGGCGCTTGAGATGCTGGCAACCGGTGTGGACGGAGACTGCAGGCGGGCACTTAACTGTCTGGAAACAGCGTCTATACTTGTCCTGAAAAACAATGACAGCGAGGGAGACTCACTTGTCATCTCCAAGCAATTAATCAGCGAGGCTATGCAGGAACGCACCATGCGTTATGATCGGGCAGGTGAGGAGCATTACAACCTGATCTCTGCCCTGCATAAGAGTCTGCGCGACAGTGACCCGGACGGAGCCTGTTACTGGCTGGGACGGATGCTTGCAGGCGGTGAAGATCCGCTCTACATTGCACGCCGCCTGATCCGCTTTGCCTCCGAAGATGTCGGCATTAGTGATCCCAGGGCGCTTGAGATAGCTCTCAGCTGCCGGCAGGCCTTTCATATGCTGGGTTCACCCGAGGGGGAACTTGCCCTGTACCAGGCAACGGCCTACCTGGCCACGGCCCCCAAGAGTAATGCTCTTTACATGATGGAAAAAAAGGTCAAAAAAGAGATCAGACGAACCGGGTCCCTGCCGGTTCCCATGCACCTGCGCAACGCACCGACGAAGTTGATGAAGGAGATCGGTTACGGGAAAAACTACCAGTATGCCCACGATAGCCGGGACGGGCTGGTAGCCCAGGAGCACCTGCCGGAAAAACTGTCGGGAAAGAGATTTTATCAGCCCACTGATCGGGGCTATGAAGCTGTTGTTCGTGATCGATTAATGCGATGGCGAAAAATCCTTAAACAACGGGCACAGGAACACGAGAATGCAAAAAAAAAGAAGAACAACTCATAAATTGTCGACAATGGTCCTGCTGTTGTTGCTGACCATGGCCCATCCGCTGCAGGCAGCTGAATTCCTGCTCTTTTATGCAAATGATGTCCATGGCGAGACAGAGCCCTGCGGCTGAAAGTCAAGCCAGCTGGGCGGTCTGTCCAGAAAAGCGTTTCAGATAAATACTGTTGCGGACCGGGAAAAACTTCCCTACCTGTTTGTGGACAGCGGTGCATTGCTCTTTAAACAAAACAGCATCCGTCCTGAAATGCAGGAGCAGGAAGCAGTCACTGCCCGGGGCATTGCCGGGGCCATGCAGGCCATGAACTGCCGGGGAGTCGGCATTGCAGCGCAGGACCTGGCAGGCGGCATTGACCTGCTCAAGGAAATCCGGGACAAACAAAAGCTGAACTGGCTGTCCATGAACCTGGTGGACAGCACCACGAACCAAACGATCTTTGCCCCGTCTATCGACACCAGGATCGGCAGTATAAACATTACAGTCCTGGGGCTCACCGATGAACGGGCCGATCCGGGGAAAGATGCGGGCTACACTATCCTGCCCTGGCAGGATGTGCTGCCAAAGGTTGTTGCAGGAGTTGACGCCGGGGCGGACATGATCATCCTGCTCTCAAGTTATGCAGAGAGTGTCAACGAGCAGATTGCCCGCACGGTTCAAGGCATTGACCTGATCCTTGAATCTGCTCACGGGGCCTCTAACCAGCCCCCGCGTAAGGTCGAGAATACGTTAATTGCACGGGTTGGAGCCCGGGGTAAATATGTCGGCATGATGCGCATCAACTGGACTGATGCCGGGCAGTGGGGCCAGAATTTTTCCGAGCAGATACGTGCTGAACAAAACCGGCTGGACAGGATAAGCTGGCAGATAGGCCGCATGGAAAAACGAACTCAACAAAAAGACCAGAAAACTGTCCAACGTTATCAACACTTACTGGCGACCAAAGAACTAAGTGTACGGAAAATTGAAGAATTAAAGAAAACAAAAGAGCTTGCCACCGGAGAACCATGCAGTTTCACAAACCGGTTTATCGGTCTGAAATCCTCCATGCCCGAAGACAGGGAAATACAGGCCATTATCGACCAGACCACCCGGCAGGTCAACACACTCAACCGCAAACGTATGCGTGACACCGGTAAACGGCAGCACTCCTCCATGGAAACAGTAGCCGGCTGGCAAAAATGCCGGGAATGTCATCCAATCCAGACAGCATTCTGGCAGACAACAGACCATGCTGATTCCCTGCAGACCCTTGAACAAGCCGAACAGCAGTTTAATGAAGACTGTTTGCTCTGCCACGTTACCCTGCCCTATTATGATGCAGCCAGGGTCAAATCTGAGAAACTGCTTCTGCAACTGGACAAGTCCCTTAAAAACGTAGGCTGCGAGTCCTGTCATGGACCGGCAGCGGCCCACAGCAGGAAACCGGATTCAGTTCGAACGGTACTGCCAAATGAAAAAACTTGTCAGGGGTGTCACACCCCGGACCATGATGATAATTTTATTTTTGCCGATAAGGTACAAAAAGTCGGCTGCCCCGGAGAATAACAGCAGCAGAGAACAGCAGTAACCTTATCGCGGCGGGGCGCCGCGAATGACTGTGCGGTAATTATGATTATTTGAGTTAAGCGGGTACTTGGTTGAAGGGAACCACGGAAGAATAGACAAAGAGACCGATAGAACACCGGTCTCTTTGCCAAGTTCACGTATCAGTCGCGGCCACCACCAAAAAAGCGCAGCAGCATTAAAAAGAGGTTGATAAAATCAAGGTAAAGCGCAAGGGCTCCGATGATCGATCCCTTGCGGATAGCAGCTTCACCCTGCTCCATGATGCCCTGTTCACCCATGGTCTTGATTTTCTGCACGTCCCAGGCAGTCAGGCCGACAAAGACCAACACGCCGATAACGGAGATTGCCCAGTAAACACTTGAGCTCTTCAGAAAAATATTAACAACGGAGGCAATGATAATACCAATCAGGCCCATGAACAGGAAAGATCCCATACCGGACAGGTCCCGCTTGGTCACCATACCGTACACCGCCATGGCCCCGAACATACCGGCGGTAATCACAAAGGTGCCGCCGATTGATGCTCCCGTATAGGCGAGGAAGACCGTGGACAGGGTCAGGCCGTTAAGCACTGCATAGCCCAGAAACAGGCCTGTTGCCGTGCCGGGCTGTATCTTGTCGATGCGGGCGGACAAATAAAAGACCATACCCAGCTCGGCAACGATTAAAATCATGAACATGGGACTGCCCACAATAGAATTGGCCAGGCCGGAACTGGCGGTCAGCCAGGCTATGACTCCAGTCAGGCCCAATCCCAGAGCCATCCAGTTAAACACCTTGGCCAGAAAAACCGTTGATGCCTCCTGTCGTGCCTTTGTCTGGGAAACTGTCAGGGTATTACTCGCATACTCTGTCTGCATACTGTATATTCTCCTTACTTAGTTTCAAAATTGGTGATGATTTTTCCATCTCGTATCTATATTAATCACTTTGCCCGGGAAGGCAATATATTCAGGAGTGAAACAATGAAAATAGCAATCAGCGGCAAGGGCGGTGTGGGCAAAACGACGATAATGGCTCTGCTGGCCGGGGAATACAGAAAACTGGGCAGAGAAGTTCTGGTCATTGATGCCGATCCCAGTCCGCACATGGCCGAGACTCTGGGTATCCAGGACGCAAAAAAGGTCAAACCCATTGCCGACATGACTAAACTGCTGGCCGATCGGGCCGGCAAAACAGCGGGCTCTCCCTTTTACAATCTCAACCCCCAGGTTAATGACCTGCTGAAGGATTTCATGATAGAGCAGGACGGCATTAAATTGATGATCCTGGGCGCGGTACAAACTGCTGAGGGCGGCTGCGCCTGTCCTGAAAACCATGTGCTTCGCCTGATGCTCAAAAAAATGCTGCTCACGGCCAATGAGGTGGTACTGTTGGACATGGAAGCCGGAGTCGAACATCTTGGCCGGGGAACTGTGGCAGGGGTTGACCAGTTGCTGATCGTAGTCATTCCATCCAGGTCAAGTATTCGTACCGCCCTGAAGATCAAAAAGATGGCTGATGATGTCCGGATACCCCGCGTATATTACGTGGGAAACCTGGTACATGATGAAGATGACAGACAATTCCTCATTGATTCTCTGGGGGAGTCGCCGGTAGCATTTTTCCCTGACTCCAGAACAATACGCAGGGCGGAACGATCGGAAACAGCGATTATTAATATTGAGGACTCCCTGGAGGATGCGCCGCAACAACTCATGCAGGCGTTAAATAAGTAACAAGGGGAATTATGAAAAAAAAGCTTCTTGTGATTGAAGATGAAAGTTCGGTAGCCAAACAGCTTCGCTGGGGTTTGGACAAAGACTATAGAGGGTGCCTTGAGATAAATGCTGTCTGCCGGACTCAGGCCCTGAACAGCAACAACATCAGCCAGAGGCGGCAAAATTCCCGGAAATCAGCCGCCCCACCTTGCACGTTCTTTTAATAAAAACGAGATACGCACAACTAAATGAAAACGCCTGAAAACCGATTACAAAACCTATTGACTAAACCATGGCTGCCCTATGTTTTACCGTTTGCCCTGTTTTTATTATTGACCGAACCTTCCCGGTTTCTCCCTGCCTTAACACCCTATCTCTATATCGCCAAGACCATCATTGTCGGGTCTTTGCTTTGGTTCTGGCGGCATAAATATTCGGCTGATCTGTCCCCCCGGCTCTCCTTTTCCGAGGTGCTGACGGCTGTCTTCTGCGGCCTCCTGGTGCTGGTTATCTGGATTCTGCCGGAAGGATATCTGTTCCAGTTAGAACAGAAATCAGTTTTTGATCCCTATGGCCTGGGCCAGTCACAAGGAGCTTTCATCGCACTGATTGCTATGCGCCTGATTGGCGCGGCCGTAGTTGTACCGGTCATGGAAGAGTTGTTCTGGCGTTCCTTTATCATGCGCTATCTGATCAAGCCGGATTTTCGTTCCGTTCCCATGGGCGCATTTACCTGGTTCTCATTCCTGGGTGTGGCGATCCTGTTTGGCCTTGAACATTACCGGGTTGTTGTGGGAATTATTGCCGGTCTTCTTTATGGTCTGTTATTGATCCGGCAGAAAAAGCTGAGGGGAGTTATCCTGGCTCACGGCGTCACTAATCTTGGTTTGGGAATCTATGTCCTGGTAACCGGTAAGTGGATGTTCTGGTAACAGCTTAATATACTATGGAATACACGAAAATTGTAAAATGGGATCAACCGGATTTTGCACCCTGTCAAAGCTGAACCCTTTATTACGATTCAGAAACAGGGTTCACACATTTTGCCGCTTAGAATTGTTGCCCCTGAAAAAAAAGGGCTCAACCATCTGCTGTAGCAGACACCTGAACCCTTTCACAAACAACCGCCAAAGGCGGCATTCTTCAAACCTTCTACCTCACACCTTATACCTGTCCTTCCTAAAACGGCCTCATGGTCCAGATACCACAGGGACAGGTATCAGCGCAGAACCCGCAGGCAATACACTTACTATCATCAGAGACATACTCATAGTTTACCTTGCTGGTATCATCGGCCACCAGTTCACGCCTTGAAATGGCATGGGTGGGACAGATGGTTTCGCAGAGGTGGCAGTCACGGCAGGATCCACAGCTCAGGCAACGGGCGGCCTGGTGATTTTCCGTGTCGCCTTTTTCTTCGGCCGGATCGTAATGAGCAATGGTCAATGACTCATACTGGATCAGTTTCTTGTTGAAAGGCAGCCACTTAGTGTTGTTGAAGGTGGCAATGAGGTATTCCGCCGTACGCTTGGCTGCGCCAAGGGCATTGGTGGCAAGGCCTGGTCGTTCCACATCTCCAATGGCCAGGATCTTGTCGTCACTGGTGCGGCCCGCATCATCGGTCTTGATCCAGGAGCCGCCGGCAACTTTGACCAGTTCGACACTCTCGGGCAGAAACGGCAGGCTGGGCACATCACCAATCGAAATAATCACGGTCTGGGCCGGAATCAGCTCGTCATTGTCCGTGACCAATCCCTTGTCAGTCACCTCTTTGGTCATGACCGGCCACTTGAAGGTGGCACCAAGGGCCTCGGCCGCATCACGCTCCGCGCCAAAGGCCAGCGGCTTCTGGATATCCACCATTGTTACCTCTTCAGCACCCAGGCGATAACATTCAGCTGCAACGTCACAGCCCACATTACCGGCACCGATAATAACCACCTGTCTGCCGGTCTGCATGGGTTTATTGCTCTTGGCAGCCTTCAGGTAATCCAGGGCCGGGATAACCCGATCATGGCCTGGAAAGGGAATAATTTTCGGCTGGTGAGTACCAACGGCAATGATCACATAATCAAACTCTTTTTTCAGCTGTTCAATCTTTTCC
>JAYEKB010000298.1:0-2457 GCA_034660835.1 Thermodesulfobacteriota bacterium | reverse complement strand
TCGCATCGGCTTGCCTTCGGTGAACACTTTGCAAATTTAAAGTAGGGAATAATGCGCAATTTTATCATATGATTTACAGAGGTTACCTTAAAATGAGCAAAGTGTTCATGAAATATGCGGGTTAGTGGTCGGCTACCCGCCCTGTCCGCGCCTGCAATCTTTTTGTAAATTTATTCCCGCCAAGTACGGTCTGGATGTGGTTGTCGGTACTCATCCGATCCCGCAAAACTATTACCTGACCCACCAGGAGTTAGGCACCTGGCGGTCTGACAGATGGCAAGAACGTATCAAGCACGTCTTGACAGATGAGGAAACACGTCTGGCATACGACTGACGATATAAGATGGAAGGCACCGATTTGAAATGCTTGGCTACAGATTTTCAACAGCATTTTTTTGCAAGATTGTACTAATAACCGTAACTTCTCAATACACCCGTGCATTATGCCTTGCCAGAGAGCAAATCCGGCAGGTAAGGAGCTGTAATGTTAATCATTCAATTTTTCCAAAAGACCCTCATTAAATACGTCTTTACCATTATTCTTAGACTGTTTTAATTCTGTTGCCAGCTGATCTACAGCCGTAACGGAAAACAATTCTCATAAGGGAGCATAAAATAGTATGATAAAGACTCTTGCTGCTGCTTTTGTAACGGTATTTTTTCTGATACAATCAGCGGATGGGTTTGCAGGCATGCAAACCATAACATTCGACATTGAAGGTATGGGCTGAGGCGATACCGAAACAAGGGTAAGTTATATCCTGGATCAATATGAAACCATTACGGATTATGATACTGATACCAGTGCCGAGAGCGCGACCATAACTTTTGATGACCAAAAGCTTGATCTGGAGGCGTTGGGGAAGGAATTAGGCAAAGCAGGTTTCCAGATTGACGGCTTACTTATTCATCATAAAACGAACTGATTTATTGAGATAATTTCTTTCTTCTCGGCCGGGCTGCTTCCATATAATACTTTCGTTTCTCCTGCTCAAAACGTTCAATGGCATAGCGCAGCATGGTACGCGGCATGGTTCTGCAATGCTTTTCAAGAAATCGTTCTTCGACTTGCCGGTCCCTTTTGCCAATTTCACGAAGCATCCAACCGGAAGCCTTGTGGATGAGATCTTCCTTGTCCAAAAGCAGGATTTCGGCAATTTTCAAACCATCTGCAAAATCATTTTTCCGGATAAAATAAAAACAGGCCAGCACGGATGCACGACGCTGCCAGAGATTATTCGATGCCGCCAGAGTGTACAGAATGAAGCGATCCCGCTTGTAGAGCCACGCCCCTATAATATGTGGGCAGGTGGTATCAATGATATCCCAATTGTTGATGGAAGCTGGAATATGCTCAAGATAGAGATCATAGATCGCCTGTTGTTCGGCCTCATTACCACGCTGAAAACGATCAACCAGCATCAGGGCTGCCAGCAGTCGTTTTTCATGAAAGGCTGAGAGAAGCAGCGCAAGCATGTCTTGCGCAGCAAGATCCCGAAACGGCTTGACGAGTTTTCGTAATTCAGGGACACGTATTCCAAGAAACTGATCACCCTCGCCGTACTCACCCGGTCCGGTTTTAAAAAACCCGGCGGAATGAACAGCTATTGCCGGGTCGGCAAGCTCTGCCAGCTTATGCTCCAAGTATTTCAATTCAGCCATTGGTGCTACCTCTTCAATTCTATGCAAACGTGACATTCAGAAGGGAACCGGGCTGAAGAATTCCATCTTCTCTCCGGTTTCAGGATGAATAAAAGAAAGCTCTGCAGCATGCAACAGCATGGCATCCCCCTGTGTACCCGATCCGTACAGACTGTCACCGACAATGGGGCAGCCAAGGCCCAGTTCGTGGGCAGCATGGAGGCGAAGCTGGTGAGTCCGGCCAGTACGGGGGACAAACTCTATCCGTGTTCTGTCGCCTGAAATTTCTAAACGACGCCAGCGGGTAGTACCGATTTTACCGTGTATTGGATCATAAACCTGCCAAGGACGATTCTCGGGATCCAGCCTGAATCCGAGCGTTATTTCTCCACTGTCAGCTGTGACAATCCCTTCGAGCAAGGCAATATATCTCTTGTGCACCAGGTGCGCGAAAAACTGTCGACTGAGATTTCGATGTACCTCCGCGGTAAGGGCCAAAACCATCAGGCCTGAGGTTGCCATGTCCAGCCGGTGGACCGCCGGTTGCTCAATACAGCCTGGGAATAATATTTTCAAACGGTTGACCACGCAGTCCTGTTTTTCCGGTCCCCGCCCGGGCACGGCAAGCAATCCTCCGGGTTTATCAACTACCACCAGCTGTCCGTCCGCATGTACAATATCAAAACCCTGATTAACCCGCATATTTCATGAACACTTTGCTCATTTTAAGGTAACCTCTGTAAATCATATGATAAAATTGCGCATTATTCCCTACTTTAAATTTGCAAAGTGTTCACCGAAGGCAAGCCGATGCGA
>JAYEKB010000297.1:0-10625 GCA_034660835.1 Thermodesulfobacteriota bacterium | reverse complement strand
ATTTACTTACTGAAAGTTATGTTGCTTTTACTTTTAAAGGAGGGGCGGCTGATGCTGAACGTAGAATCGGCCGGATAGAACTGATTTCTGAAATTCTTCAACAGTTCGATTTCCGTATTGAGCAGAAGGGTGATACCCTGACGGCAAGGGTTGAAAAACGGCCAATTGAATTTCTTGAACAACGGTTGCAGATTTTAGGATACCTGGTTCAGCATACCAGACAGATAGATATGGTTATGAACAACCAGACATCAGTGAACCAGTACAAAAAAAAATTCCTTACGGAAATTAACACCATCCTGGCAAAACAATGACCAATTGAGGATTCACTCTTATGAATATTGACCAAAAGATTTTAATTGTTGACGACGAAACTGATTTCACGGAAACCATGGCTAAAATTTTTTCCAGGCGCGGCATTGTCGTGGATACAGCCAACAGTTGTTCGGAAGCAATTACTAAAATGGAAGCAGATCCCTTTGCTGTAATCATCATGGATGTAAGTATGCCTGAAACAAACGGCATCCAATGCCTTATGAAAATCAAACAGCAATGGCCATTATCCGAGGTTATTATCCTCACCGGTCACGCCTCTGTTAACACAGGAATAGAGGGAATGAGAGAGGGAGCCTTTGATTATTGCCTCAAGCCGATAGACAGCAATGAACTCCTTGAAAAAATAGAATTGGCCTGTGAAAAGGTACGCGTCACCCGCGACCAGTCCATTCAGCCCTGAGCAAACACGCATGACATCAGGAAACAGTATAAATAACAAACTCGAAGTAGTGACGTTTAAGCAAGTGGCTTCGTTATGCTGTGTTTCTGAGGACAGGGTGAAGAAATGGGTCAATAAAAGTGGATTGAAGCCACTCGCAAGTGAGTCTGAACAAGTTTACTGCCAGGATTTAATAGATTTTCTGGTGCAATACAACATGCCCATACCCGCATCAATACTCCCGGCCGAGGCAAAAAAAATACTCTTTATTTTTTCCAGCCAAATATTGAAATATATTTATGTCACATTTTTGGTCAATTTTTTTCAAAAACTCAGGTTGGAGGAAAATTATATTTCCGACACCGTTTGTTATGACCGGAAAGCCAAATACAAGATACTGACGTTTGCCCCGGATTTGATAGTCACATACACAATCAGCGCCCATGATAACGCCCTGCAACTTATTCGTTTTGCAAAAAAAACCGGCGGATGCCGTGTCCTGTCAATAGTAGAAAAAAATATATCCAGGGAAAACATAGCTCATATCAGAGCTGCAGGAGCTGATGCTGTTGTGGCACGATGTATAAATATAAACGAATTAGTTGAAAAGATTAATTCTCTTTTTAAATAATAAACCTTTTTTGAGCAGGAGACCGGATGGATTTCAAATTGCTGAAAGAAGAAACACCCTACACCATCATAAGAAGACGCCTGCAAGCTACTTTTTCCATTTTGATTCTTATCCCGGTACTGGTCGTTTTCCTGGTTACGACGCATAATTTTAAAAAATGCGCCCTCCTTAAAATTGAAATAATCGAGACTGGTATTGCTGCTCATAGAAAGGATGTTATTTCTCTTTTTCTCAAAAAAAAGGAAAGTCTGCTGGCTACCCTGACCGGCATGTACTCTCTTGATTATCTTGGTAAGCAGGAATTTCTCGATAAACTTTTTGTTACTGTTAATAAGACACATGAAATTGTTGATCTGCATGTTATTGATTCTTCCGGAAAACAGATGGCCTATGTGGGGCCCTACAGAAGTCGCATCAAAGAAAAAGAATATCATGGACAGCTATGGTTTGAGGACGTTTTGATTAACGGCAGACATGTCAGTGATGTCTATACAGGGTATCGAGGCGTGCCTCACTTTGTAGTTGCCGTAACCGATCCCCTTAAGACCTATGTGCTGCGAGCCACTATTAATTCTGAATTATTCAATGCGCTCCTGCTCAGTGCCAAAATAGGACCGGACGGAGATGCCTTTATTGTCAATCGTCAGGCAGAATTCCAGACACCGAGTCTTCAGGGTGCAAAGACTCTCACTCCAGAGGAAAGAGAGTTTCTTAAATACCCTGAAGAAACTACGTCAACAAAAATAGGCCCTTACCTCTATGCTACCAGTTGGTTAAAGGACGGTCAGTGGCTTCTGGTTATAAAGTCCAGGATAAGAGATTCCCTTGACCTCTATTATAAAAATCGAGATTTTAATCTTGCCATCCTTATAATAACATCCACTATTGCGCTACTTGTTGCTGCTTATGTCGGCTATTACATGGTGCGTCGTCTTGAAAAACTGGCTCTGAAAAGACAAGAAGTCAATCAACAGATGGTTCAGGTGGAAAAAATGGCAACAGTCGGCAGGCTTGCTGCCGGCATTGCCCATGAAATCAACAACCCATTGCAGATGATCACTAATCAGGCCGGCTGGGTTGATGAGTTGCTGGTCGAGGAAAATCCCAGTGATGTGAAAAATCTGGGAGAGTATAAAGAGGCCATAGATAAGATACGATTTCACGTTAAACGAGCGGCAACGGTAACCCACCGCTTACTTGGTTTTTCCCGCAAGATGAAGGCGGAAAAAGAATGCGTGAACGTTAATGAGATTATCGAAGAAACGGTTTCCTTTGTCGAAAATGACGCGAAGAATAATAACATTCAGATTGAGAAAAAATTTGTTGAAGATCTGCCATCCACTATGTCCGATGGACCGCAATTGCAGCAGGTGTTTTTGAATTTACTGAACAACGGCCTGGATGCAGTCGATGCGGATGGACAGATAGATATACGTACCAGGGCGGATGCAAATACCATATATATGGAATTTGAAGACAGTGGGACAGGAATAAAACCAGAGATAATAAACAAAATTTTTGATCCTTTTTTTACAACCAAAGATCCGGGCAAAGGAACCGGTTTGGGAATGTCAATCTGTTATGACATTATGAGAAAACTGGGTGGAACGATTGAGGTACGCAACGGGAAGAAAGGAGGTGCCATTTTTACTCTGACCCTGCCGATTCTTAAACTTGGAGAGTAAAAAGGCTGTCTTGCGCGATATACTCCAACAGGGGGGTAGAACATGAAACGGTTTAAAAATATTTTACTGGTCTATGACGGCAGAGAGTCCGGACAATCAACCCTTGCCAGGGCCATTGATCTTGCAACACGAAATCAAGCCCGGTTAACTGTGATCCAGGTAATAAGTCAGATTCCCCGCGACTATCGCCTGCTGAATACTTCACTTTTTTTCGATGAAATAATGGAGAATGCAGTCAGGGAGCACACCTTGCTCCTTGAGAAACATATCGCACTTTTTCCCGAAACCGGCAGGATACAGCTCAAGGTAGTTGCCGGCCGAGAATTTATCGAGATCATTAAAGAGGTGCTGCGCAATAATCATGATTTGGTGATAAAAACGGTCCATGGCATGGGTGGGACAACAAGTGATATGCTGTTCGGCTCTACGGCAATGCACCTGCTGCGCAAGTGCCCCTGTCCGGTTTGGTTGAAGAAACCGGGGCAGGGGGAACGTTTTCACCGGATCATGGCTGCAGTGGATGTGGTTCCGCTGGAAATCGAAGAAAATAACCTGAACAATATAATTATGGAACTGGCAACCTCACAGGCACGGCTGGAAAAAAGCAATCTTCATATTGTTCACGTCTGGAAAAAGCCGGACGCACGCCTATTGGCAGGCGGACTTGATTATTTTTCAGGCGATATCGAGAGGTTGTCCAACGAAACAAAAAACATGCATATCAGACTGATGGACGACTTACTGGGGCAGTATGATCTGCAACATTTACAATACAATGAGTATGTAATACAGGGCTGGGCAGATGAGGTTGTCCCTGAATTTGCAGAGCAACACCAGATAGATCTCATCGTGATGGGCACGGTTTGCCGTACAGGGATTCCCGGCTTTTGTATCGGTGATACGGCTGAAAAAATACTGCACAGGATAGACTGTTCTGTCCTGGCGGTCAAACCCGACGGCTTTATCAGCCCGGTACAACTTGATGAATAATATTTGTATACCATCACAAAAACGGACACTGCCGATTCTGCTCAATTGAAGATACCAGTATTTGTTTTCGATTAAAGAGAATGACTAATTGTGGAGTGGCAACCAGCGGCTTTGTTTGGTTTAACAATAAGGGCGAGTAGGATGAACAGAACAAGAGGGCAGGTCGAGGCCGAGATCAGCAGTGCCATCATTAAATTCGAAAAAGAATATATGGGACGCGGCCCATTGGAGACGAAAACCTATATCCTCGGTGACATTGTGCTGGTGCGTTTGAAAGGGGTTCTCACCCTGGCAGAGCACCAGCTTGCAGGTTCTGGAGGAGTGGCCAATGGCCGGGATCTTATCAAACAGGTTCGCATCGCTTTGTTGGAAAAAGGCCGACCGCTACTTGAAGCTGTTGTGGAATCAATAACCGGCTGTAAGGTAAAAAGTATGCACACTGATATCAGCACTGTCACCGGCGAAAGGGTTATCTTATTTACATTAAATACTTCTCTTAATTTCAAGGAATCAGATTAGATTGACACTTCCAACGCAGCATTATTTTGTAGATTGTAAGTTTAATTAGGTGAAGACCTGAGGGGCTCTCCAAGCCTGTCAGAAGTGCTCTGCGCAACGATTCCAACATGATCGCCGGGCGCTGTTCTTTGCCGAAAGTATAACACGACAATACGTCCGGACGGGCTCCTGGAAGAGTGCGTGCTGGAATACAAGGTCGAAGTATCGCTAAGTATGAGCGGTCTTCGACCTTTTTTTTGTCCTTTTTGTCTAAACCTTCACATATGGAGAACTGTTTGAAAAATAAGCTGTGAATTGCTGACCGAGACAATAATTTTCACTAATGAATAAGGAGGTAGAGTTGTGTTTAAGGTATCTTACGGGTTGTTTTTTCTTATTTCTCTGCTGGTTGGCATACCAGGGGCCGCTCTGGCGATGGAAGCGGGCGGGAATCACCTTGACCTCACCTCAAACTGGGTGGGATATACTTGTCTTATCATTTTTGTTGTTGCTTACGGCCTGGTCATGGCCGAAGAGTATACTCATATGCGGAAATCCAAGCCGGTGCTGCTGGCTGCCGGCATAATATGGGGGATTATCGGCTGGATCTATGCCAGTCACGGGTTTACGCATGCCGCGGAAACCGCAGTTCGCCATAACATTCTTGAGTATGCTGAGCTCTTTCTCTTCCTGCTGGTGGCCATGACCTACATCAATGCCATGCAGGAACGATTGGTTTTTGAAACCCTGCGGGTCAAGCTGGTCTGTGCCGGTTTTTCTTTTCGCAAGCTCTTCTGGATCACCGGTGTTCTCGCCTTCTTCATTTCACCAGTGGCAGATAACCTGACCACTGCCCTGCTCATGTGTGCTGTGGTCATGGCCATTGGTAAAGATAATGTGAAATTTATCAGCCTGGCCTGTATCAATATCGTTGTTGCAGCCAATGCAGGCGGTGCCTTCAGTCCCTTTGGCGACATAACCACCCTCATGGTCTGGCAGAAAGGCATCGTCAACTTCTGGACCTTTTTCAACCTCATTATCCCCTCTGCCGTTAACTGGTTAGTACCCGCCGCAATCATGCACTTTGCCGTACCCAATGTCATGCCCGCTGCCTGTGAGGCGGATATCAAAATGAAACGCGGTGCCGTTGTGGTTATGGCGCTCTTTCTGATGACCATTGCGACAGCGGTCAGCTTTCATAATTTCCTGCACTTACCACCAATGGTGGGAATGATGACAGGCCTTGCCTATTTGAAGATATTTGGGTTTTATCTGAAAAAGACCCACAAGGGCACTAAAGGTACTCCAGGGTATGATCCGGAAAAAGCAGAAGAACGAATCGGTGACACGGTGGCCTTTGATGTGTTCAGAAATGTTGCCCGTGCAGAGTGGGATACTCTGATGTTTTTCTACGGCGTTATCCTTTGTGTAGGTGGTCTTGGTTTCATCGGATACCTGGGTATGGTCTCACAAGTCATGTATATCGACTGGGGACCGGTAACTGCTAACGTTTTAGTTGGTGTTCTTTCCGCCATCGTGGATAACATCCCGGTAATGTTTGCGGTCCTTACCATGAAGCCCGACATGTCCATGGGCCACTGGCTGCTGGTTACTCTCGCCGCCGGTGCCGGCGGCAGTATGCTTTCCATCGGCTCGGCCGCTGGTGTGGCTCTCATGGGTCAGGCCAGGGGAATGTACACCTTTGTCGGGCATCTGAAATGGATGCCGGTAATTGCTCTGGGCTATGCTGCCAGCATCGTGGTGCATTTCTTAGTCAACGGTCGCTTTTTTGACGGTGTACCGTTATAAGATTGTAACCGACCACAGGATTTCTCACCCTGTGGTCGGTTCTTGATTACTGATGTGCTGGGATAAAGATGTCGGAGGATGGACAGGGCAGTATGAAGCTGCGGCAAAATGAAAATGAGGTTATGCTTAATTTTCAGCAGTACATGACCCTGGAGATCAAGGTCGAGGATGAGATCAAAAAACATACGGGAACCAAGCGCGAACTCGAACTCGAGTTTGAGTGGTACCTTGGTGCCGACGACCGGCAGACCGGCAGACCGGCAGACCGGGGTAACGATTGAATAATAATAACAAAAGCATTGACCATTGCCACGCAACGACAGGAATATAACAATGAAAATCATGTCAGATACTCTGTGGCATCATCTATCGGCAGATAGAATCATCACTCTGCTGGAAAGTAACCATGAAAAAGGGCTGGACCCGGAAGAGGCCAGACAGCGCCTGGATCAGTTCGGTGCCAATGCACTTACCGCAAAACAGGGACAAAGCGCCTGGATGCGATTTCTGCTGCAGTTTCATCAGCCCCTGATCTATATTCTGATCGCGGCAGGCGTTATAACGGCGGTACTGCAGGAATGGGTAGATTCGGGTGTGATTTTTGGGGTTGTGCTGGTCAATGGTATAATCGGCTATATTCAGGAGTCTAAGGCGGAAAGTGCCCTTGCCGCTCTGGCCGACACCATGGTTGCGGAGGCCACTGTTGTACGTCATGGTCAGAAAAACCGGATTCCATCAGCGGATCTGGTCCCCGGCGATATTGTCCTGCTTCAGGCTGGTGACAAGGTTCCTGCTGATTTACGGCTGCTGAAAATACGTGATCTGCAGGTGGATGAATCTGCCTTAACGGGTGAATCCGTGGCCGTGGAAAAGGCTGTTGATCTCCTTGACCAGGACACAATTCTTGCTGAACGATTAAACATGGCCTATGCCTCCTCCATGGTCACCTATGGCCAGGGAACAGGGATTGTTACTGCAACAGGTGACCATACCGAAGTAGGCCGTATATCCCAGCTCATTTCCTCGGCACAGGATCTGGCAACACCACTCACACGTAAGATTGCCCATTTCAGCCATATCCTGCTCTATGCCATTCTGCTGCTGGCGGTAATCACTGTTGCAGTGGGCATGCTGCGGGGCCAACCCCTTTTTGACATGTTCATGGCTGCCGTTGCCCTGGCTGTTGGCGCCATTCCGGAAGGGTTGCCTGCGGCTGTGACCATAACCCTTGCCATTGGAGTATCGAGAATGGCAAAACGCAGGGTCATTATGCGTAAACTGCCGGCGGTGGAGACCCTGGGCAGTACCACGGTGATTTGTTCCGACAAGACAGGCACGCTTACGGAAAATCAGATGACCGTGCAGGCAATCATGGCCGGGAGTGTGCATTATGAGGTCAGCGGAGCAGGGTATGCTCCCCTTGGTCGGATTGTCAGACAGGATGGGACTGATGACGTAAACACGACAGCACTTAGTGAATGCCTGCGGGCCGGGGTTCTGTGCAACGACAGTTTGTTACTGGAAAAAGAAAGCAGCTGGCAGGTTCAGGGCGATCCCACCGAGGGAGCTTTGCTGGCTTCAGCAGCTAAGGGCGGTTTCCATGAGAAGGAAACGAAAGAGAGATGCCCTCGTCTTGATTCAATCCCCTTTGAATCCCAGCACCAGTACATGGCTACTCTGCATGATGCAGGGGTTGGTAAACCACGGATAGTTTATATTAAGGGCGCAGTGGAGCAGATACTTGCCAAGTGTACTGGGGCTATTGATATAGACGGCAAAAGCACACAATTGCATAGTGACATGATCCATCAGGATGTATCGCATATGGCAGCCAGAGGGCTACGTGTGCTTGCATTTGCCTGCAAAGAGCTACCAAGCGAAACCATGGGAATAAACCATGAGGATGTAGCCACTGGACTCACCTTTATCGGCCTGCAGGGCATGATCGATCCGCCAAGAGCCGAGGCCGTGTCAGCAGTAAAAATCTGCCGGACAGCTGGAATCGACATAAAAATGATTACCGGTGATCACCCGATGACCGCAGCAGCCATTGCCGGACAGATAGGTATTTTCACGGGCGATTTTGATGAAACGGGAAAAGGCGCAGTTCTTACCGGCAGTATGTTGGAAAAACTCTCCGATGAAGAATTAATCTGTGCTGCCGAAGAGACGAGCGTTTTTGCCAGGGCCACTCCAGTGCAGAAGATTCGTCTGGTACGGGCTCTCCAGGCAACGGGCAATGTGGTTGCCATGACCGGTGACGGGGTAAACGATGCCCCGGCCCTGAAACAGGCTAATATTGGCGTGGCCATGGGTATCACCGGTACGGATGTCTCCAAGGAAGCAGCAGACATGGTGCTCACCGATGATAATTTCAGTTCCATTGAGGCAGCAGTTGAGGAAGGCCGCAGCGTGTTCGACAACCTGACTAAGTTTATTGTCTGGACACTGCCCACCAACCTTGGAGAAGGTTTGGTTATTCTGACGGCAATTTTTCTCGGTGTTACCCTGCCCATCCTGCCGGTGCAAATCCTCTGGATCAACATGACTACTGCCGGTTTTTTGGGGCTGATGCTGGCTTTTGAACCGAAAGAACCAGGCATCATGCAGCGGCAGCCACGCAATCCGGATACACCTATTCTTACCGGAGAATTGATCACCCGTATATTCCTGGTGGGAACCCTGCTGCTCATCGGTTCCTTTGGTCTTTTTCAATGGGAACTGGCAACAGGATCTTCCCTTGAACAGGCACGCACGGTGGCGGTTAATACCTTTGTCATCATGGAGCTTTATTACCTGTTTAACTGCCGTTCTTTGAGCAAATCAATCTTCCAGTTAGGTATTTTCACTAATATGTGGGTCTTTGGCGGGGTAGCGGTCATGCTGCTTATCCAGATTGTCTACACTTATCTACCCATCATGAACCGGTTGTTTCACAGTGCCGCCATTGGTGCAGACTCCTGGACACGGATTATGCTCGCAGGACTTGTCGCCTTTGTAATCGTAGAGGCGGAAAAAAAGTTGCGAAGATATCGTTTAAAGCAACAGTGTTGAACTGCCGACCATGAGCGTAGGTTAGGTTGATGGTGATTAAAGACAGCCAGGATGGCGAGATAAACTATCGTGATATACACAAACAGGGGAGGGATACAACATGAAACGATTTCATAATATTCTACTGGTTGCTGATGGTGATTGCTGGCAGGATACTGCCCTGCTGAGAGCTGTAACCCTGGCGGAACATAACCAGGCCGATTTGACAATCATTCGCGCATTGAATTTTCCGCACGATACCAGCCTGCTGGGTGACTCCGTTTACGGCAGGCTTAAAAATTCCATTATTGATGATCGACAGGATCAGTTGGAGGAGATAATCGCGAGTGGTCCGGTGGGCGTCAACATAAGGGGCAAGGTCATTGAAGGGGGGATATTTCCGGAGATTATCCAGGAAGTTCTGCGAAGCGGGTATGACCTGGTCATGAAGTGCGCCGCAGAAGCCGGCAGCCTGAAAAACCGAATATTCGGCAGTACGGACATGCACCTGCTGCGTAAGTGCCCATGCCCTGTCTGGATCATGAAATCAAATGAAAACGCGAATTATCAACGTGTTTTTGCGGCGGTAGATGTTGATCAGGAGAATAGTGATGAAATAATAAGCAGCCTGAACCGGCAGATTCTGGAAATAGCCTCCTCGCTTGCTATATCAGCATCCTGTGAATTTCATATTGTCCATGCCTGGTCTGCCTGGGAGGATAGCCTGTTTAACTCTCCGCCTTTAAATTTTGTAGATGACGACGAAATGTCTGACTGGGTGGAACAACAAAGAGTAGCGGATGAAACAAAGATGAACGATCTTATGAGCACACTCACTGAAATCCTTGGTCAGGACACCATGGAATATCTCAAACCACAACTACATATCGTTAAGGGTGAGGCAGATAGAGTTATTCAGGATCTGGTACAGGAGCACAACACAGACCTTGTTGTCATGGGCACGGTGGCACGTACCGGTATCCCCGGCTTAATCATGGGCAATACTGCAGAAAGCATCTTAAATACCATTGGATGTTCGGTACTGGCAGTCAAACCCCCAGGGTTTGTCACACCTGTGATCCTGCAAAGATAAACCTGCAGCGCAACTGCCCCTGTCCAGTGTGGCTGATAAAAACTGGAGTAAGGGGCTTTTCGAAGACTGCGCTTATCTACGAAACGACAGAGTAATGCATATGGAAATTCTGTTGCTCACAGACATTGTCATTATTTTAGGATTGTCTGTTGCCGTCTTGCTCTTTTTTCA
>JAYEKB010000296.1:0-10721 GCA_034660835.1 Thermodesulfobacteriota bacterium | reverse complement strand
GATGCGACCGCACCTGCTTTGTCGCTGCAGGAGCAGGCATAGGCAACTATCGGAGTCTGCGCTTACCTGCCTACTCCTGCGCTCAGCGCATCTGCAGCCGCCTCGACTTGTGAAATATGTGGGTTAAGGGGCTGTTTTGTTTCAGAGGTCTGTACTGTACAGTTCTGTTATCCTTTTACCACTGCCAGCGGCCGTAGCCGGACTTCGACATCCACCAGGTCGGCCTGCAGGGCCATGACGTTGTCAATATCCTTGTACGCTCCCGGTGCCTCGTCCAGGTCATTTTTTCGGCGCAGAGCATGGATTACCCCCAGCCTGTCCAACCGTTGCTGTTCTTTTTTCAGATCAAGAGCCCGAATGGCCTGTTTGCGGCCGAGTTTTCTGCCCGCCCCATGGGAACAGGAACGAAATGATTCAGGATTTCCCTTGCCGCGCACGATGTAACTTGCCGTGCCCTGGCTGCCCGGGATAAGCCCGAGCTCACCTGTAAAGGCCCGGGTGGCACCCTTGCGGTGGATCATGACCTGTTTACCGCCGTGCTCTTCCCAGGCGGCAAAGTTGTGGGATTTATTAATCAACTTGCCAAAATCAATCGATCCCGCCGCCTCGACCATGGCCTTCTGCACCCGCTGCATCATCAGCTTGCGGTTGGCTAGAGCAAAGAGGACGCAAAAATTCATCTCGGCCATGTATTCCAGTGCTTCACGACTGTCCACCCGAAGCCCTGATAGCTGCCAGCTCTTTGGAACAGGCCGGCTGGATTGTTCGTTAAGCCGTATAGCTCTTTTATTATGAAAGCTTGCCACCTTATGACCGAGATTTCTGGAGCCGGAGTGAATCATAATCCAGATAAATCCATCATCCCCCTTCTGGATTTCAATAAAATGGTTGCCGCCTCCCAAAGTGCCAAGCTGTCGCCTGGCCCTGGAAAATTGATCGCGCACAACTTTCATCAGGGAGTCATCAAGGGCAGGCATTAACGCTGCAGCCTGGGGGCGATTATGATGTTTGAATCCCAGCGGAATGGTCTGCCTGATCCGGGACATGATCCTTTTTAGAGAATCGGCCTCCAGCCTGTGCAGGCTGGTGCGCACCGCACACACACCGCAGCCGATATCCACACCAACTGCATTGGGAATCACCGTATCTCTGGTTGCCATCACTCCGCCGATGGGCATTCCGTATCCGACATGGGAATCCGGCATGATGGCAATATGATCAATCGTACAGGGCAGCTCGGCCAGGTGTCTCGCCTGCTCCAGAGCCTGGGGATCAATATCATCGAGCCAGAGCTTGATCGGTATCCTGTATGCTGTAATGATCTGTTTCATGGTTCAAGTGACCGGTAGTCAGTAGAGGTACATCCGATAGCCCCCCTGATGAGCTGTATTTTGGCATGATTTCGTTGGCAAATCCAGATATTCCTGCTATGTTTTTTTTATGGAGTTAGAATTCCCAGCCTGCCAGTCCATCTAAAACATTCTATGCGTTTTTTTATCCTGTTAACCATAGGTCTCATGGCCTGGTCCATTACTCCTGCTCTCGCTTCTGAATCTTTCATTTCGCCTGCTGCTGCAAAGGAGGACGCTGACAGTATTGAGTCCACTATTGAACGGCGTGATGCTCTTGATTACGACCCGACCAGGCACAGTCTTTTTCCGGATTTTTATAACCGCTTTCGCACCTGGCGGGAGGAAATGAATAAACAGTTAAGGCTGCAGACTATCTTTTCTTATGACATGCTTGCGCAGGGCTATGTTGATAGGGATTGGAGTGTGGGAGCATCTTCCGGTGATGCAACCGTCAGTGCCCGCTGGCTGATGTTTGGCCACAAGTATAACCGGCCGGTTTATCTTTCCTTTCGTATGCGTCATCGGCATGCCTATGGAGATCTTGCCCCTTCTGAGCTGAGTTCCCAGGCAGACCTGCTCTGGAAAACAGTGGACGGCTTCACAGATGCCGGATTTCAAATACCTGAACTCTCCATCAGCCAGGAACTGGCAGACGGTAGGCTGACGTTGCGCTACGGCCAGTTCAGCATCAATAGTTTTTTTGATAACCACAAACTGCGCAGTGCCAAACGGTACTTTCTCAACGAGGCCTTTTCTCTCAACCCTACCGTTGCTTTTCCAAGTTATGGCACTGGATTTACTGCACAGTGGCAGGATACCGGGAACTGGGATATTGCCGTTGGCGGTTCCAACATACAGGGAACTGATCAGACTGAGGAGATCAATTTAAGCCTGAGCTCTTCAGCGCTTTTTTATACTGCCCAGGGGGGATATAATTTTAAGGGTTTTGGCAATCGTGATGCCAGGGTGCAGCTGACAGGCTGGCAGAGTAAGAGCGAAAAAGAAGATGAGCTGTCCGATGGGACGGGAGTAAGTCTGACGTTGGAACAGGAAGGAGTCTCCAGTGGCGAGCGTTATGTTGCCCGCTATGCCTTTTCCGATGGTGATGCTACCCGGGTGGATCAGTTGTTCATGCTCGGCTGGGGACGGGAAATCAGAAAATATGATCATTTTGGTATTGGTTTCGGCATGGGAAGGTCAGTTCAAGACAGTAGTATCTGGCAGGGAGTAGCTGAAATATATTACCGCTGGCAGGTAACCAAAGAGTTCATGGTGACGCCGGATTTACAGATAATAGTGGGTGAAGGCCTGGAAGGTGGAGAGGCCATTCAAATAGTGGCCGGGCTTCGGGGTGGTATTACTTTCTGATTTCGTCAGATGTCCATTTTCAATCAGTCACTGCATGGCAGGCGATCCGGCATGTACCGATGTCACGCAGTTCAGGGGACGAGGATCGGCAGATGTCCATAACTTCGGGGCAGCGGGGATGAAAGGCGCAGCCTGTCGGGGGATTAATAGGTGAGGGGAGTTCGCCGCGCAACATGATCCGTTCCTTGGAGCGAAAGGGGTCTGCCACCGGGGTGGCGGAAAGCAGGGCACGGGTATAGGGATGGCGGGGGTGGGCAAACAGTTCATCCCGGCTGGTGTATTCCACCGGTGAACCCAGATACATGACCATCACCTCATCGGCGATATGATGGACCACCGACAGATCGTGGCTGATAAAGAGGTAGGCCAGGTTATATTCATCCTGCAGGTCGGCCAGCAGGTTGAGGATCTGGGCCTGGATGGAGACGTCCAGGGCCGAAACCGGTTCGTCCAGCACCAGGATTTCAGGCTGGAGCATAAGCGCCCGGGCAACGGCAATGCGTTGCCGCTGGCCACCGGAGAACATGTGTGGATAGCGGTCATAATGTTCGGGCCGCAGTCCTACCTGCTCAAGCATGGCAAAAGCTGCCTGTTGCCGTTCTTTTGAGGACTTGCCGGTGTTGACCAGGAGTGGTTCTGCCAGGGCTCGTCCGATCTTCTGGCGGGGGTTTAACGAGCCGTACGGGTCCTGAAAGATTATTTGAACTTTGTGCTGGATCTTGCGCCGTGTGGCCGCGTCAGCCGTCTTGACATTGTCGTTGTCAATAATGAGATCGCCGGAAGTCGGCTCTTCAATTAAAGTGACAAGCCTGGCCAGGGTTGATTTACCGCAGCCGGATTCCCCGACAATGGCCAGGGTTTTGCCCGGTTGCAGGGTAAAAGTGGCCCCGCGCAGGGCCTTAAGCGTTGCCGGTTTACGAAATGAGCCGCGTGGGATTTCATAATGACGGGACAGATCTGTTGCTGTGAGAATCGGAGCCATCACCTTACCTCATCTGCTGCTGTAAGGCCTGTTGGGACACCCTGTTCCAGTGGATAATGACAGAGAGCCCGGCCCAGAGACGTATCGGCCTGGACCGGTGGTTGTGTACGGCAAAGCTCTGTCGTATAGCCGCAACGTGGAGAAAACAGGCAGCCTGCAGGCTTGTCAAACTGGCCGGGAACCACACCGGCAATGGAGGGCAGTTTGCGTGCGCCTGCCCGTTCCGGTAAAGAGGCAAGGAGCGCTGCCGTGTAGGGGTGGTGCGGATTGCTGAACAGCCCTTTGACATCCTGTTTTTCCACCTGCTGGCCCGCATACTGGACTGCGACCCGCTGTGCCGTCTCAGCTACTACGCCCATGTCGTGGGTGATCAGAATCAGGGCCATGTCAATTTCGCGCTGCAGCCGGAGCAGGAGTTCCAGGATCTGGGCCTGAATGGTGACATCCAGGGCCGTTGTCGGTTCATCGGCAATGAGAAGGCGCGGGTTGCAGGCAATGGCCATGGCAATCATCACCCGCTGGCTCATGCCACCCGATAACTGGTGCGGAAAGGCGGATAACCGTTTTTCAGGCTCCGGGATTCCCACCAGATCAAGCAGTTCCATGGCCCGTTTTCTGCGCTTTCTGCGCTTCATTTTCAGGTGGATCTTCAGGGGCTCGGTCAGCTGGAAACCTACAGTAAAACAGGGGTTGAGGCTGGTCATCGGTTCCTGGAAGATCATGGCGATTTCCTTGCCGATAATGGTGCGCCGCTCTCCCGTCTTCATGGTCAACAGATCTCGGTTATCAAAGCGCAGCCGGTCGGCTGTTACCCTGGCTGTCCAGGGCAGAAGCCCCATCAGGGCCAGCATGGCCACGGATTTTCCTGATCCTGATTCTCCGACTATGCCGACGACATCTCCGGGTTCAACCTGCAGGGAAAACCGGTCTACTGCAGTGAACATGCCGGAGGCGGTTTTAAAGGCAACGGACAGGTTTTCTATTTCAAGCAGAGCCATGCCGGTTATGACCGTTTGAGTTTGGGATCCAGGGCATCACGCAAACCATCACCCATCAGGTTGACGGCCAGTACCGTGGTCAGTATGGCCACACCGGGAAAGGTAACCACCCACCAGGCCCGCAGGATAAATTCCCGGGCTTCGGCCAGCATTGTGCCCCATTCAGGAGTCGGAGGCTGGGCGCCCATACCGAGAAAACCAAGGGCTGCCGCGTCCAGAATGGCGGAAGAAAAACTGAGCGCTGCCTGGACAATGAGCGGCGCCATGCAGTTGGGCAGGATGGTGATAAACATCAAGCGCAGGGTACGGACCCCGATTACCCGGGCAGCAGTGACATAATCTTTTGACATCTCGCCCATAACCGCTGCCCTGGTCAACCGTACATAATGGGGCTGCTGGACAATGGCAATGGCAATCATGGCATTAATCAGGCTGGGGCCGAGCAAGGCTACCAGCACCAGTGCCAGCAAAAGGCTGGGGAAGGCCAGTACCACATCCATCAGCCGCATGATGATCATATCGATCTTACCGCCGAAAAAACCGGCCAACAGACCGAGAAAAATACCAACAATTAGGGAAAGGGAGACTACCACACAGCCGATAAACAGGGAATAGCGGGCCCCGAAGATCAACCGTGAGAGCATGTCGCGGCCCACGGCATCCGTGCCCAGGGCAAAGCGAAGCTGGCCTCCGTCCTGCCAGAAGGGGGGCTGAAGCAGGGCATCACGGAACTGCTGGTTAGGGGCATGGGGAGCAATAAAATCAGCAAACACGGCAATAATGATGATACAAACAAAGAAGACCAAGCCGATGACTGCGCCCCGGTTCTCGCTGAAATAGGACCAGAATTCTCTGAGCAGGGCCACTCTGCCGCTTGCCCGGCTGTCAATGCTGACTGTTGCCTCGTTCATATTTAGCTGTTGTGTCGAATTTGCGGATTAATGAGGCCGTACAACAGGTCAACGACCAGGTTGACCAACATGACAATGGCTGCAATCATAAGCAGTCCTCCCTGCACCGAGGGGTAATCACGGCGGAAGATGGAATCGACCATCCATTTGCCGATGCCCGGCCAGGAAAAAATAGTTTCCGTGAGAATGGCTCCGGCAAAGAGCACCCCTACCTGCAGACCGATAACCGTGACCACCGGGATAAGGGCATTGCGCAGGGCATGCAGGCCGATAACCCGGCTTGGTCCCAGCCCCTTGGCCCGGGCAGTGCGCACGTAATCTTCGCCAAGTACCTCCAGCATGGCAGAGCGGGTCTGGCGGGCAATTACGGCAAGTGGAATGGTAGAGAGTACGACTGAGGGCAGGATCAGATGCGATAGTGCCGAGCGAAAGGCACCCTCCTGACCGGAGAGCAGAGAGTCGATCAGCATGAAGCCGGTGACCGGTTCAAAATAGTAGAGCAGGTTTATCCGACCGGAAACCGGTGTCCAGCCAAGGATACCGGAAAATAAGATAATCAGCAGCAGGCCCCACCAGAAGATCGGCATGGAATACCCTGTCAGGGCCCCAGTCATGACAGTGTGGTCAAAAAAGGAACCCCGTTTTACCGCTGCAATGATTCCAGCCGGCAGCCCGACCAGCACGGCAATAAAAATTGCAAATAAAGAGAGTTCAATTGTAGCAGGAAACAGGGTCAGGAACTCTTCCAGTACCGGTTTTTTGGTGATAATGGAGGTGCCGAGGTCGCCATGGACCAGGTCGACCATGTAGGAACCGTATTGAACAATGATAGGCCGGTCAAAGCCGAACTGCTGCATCAGCTCTGCATGACGCTCATCGCTCATGCCCCGTTCACCGGCCATGAGCATGACCGGGTCACCGGGCAGCAAGCGGATAAAGATAAAGGCCACCACTGTCACCCCGAAAAAGGTGGGCAGGAGGACCCCTATCTTTTTTAAAATAAATCGAAGCATTAAGAAAGGATCGTATCGGACGGCCGTCGGCCGTCCGATACGGGAGCCCTATTCTTTCAGGTCAACGCCGTAAAAAATGTGGCCGCCAAAGGGATCAATGCGATAATCAATAACCTTTTGGCTAACCGGCTCAAAGACGATGGAATGGGCAATGGTTGCCCAGGGAGCCTGTTCCTTGAAAACAACCTGGGCCTGCTCATAGAGCTTGGTCCGTTCTGCGGGGTCAGAAACCGTTTTGGCCTTCTGGATCAGGTCTTCAAAAGGCTGGTAACACCAGTTGGCCCGGTTGGCACTACCCACACCGTCACACCCCAGCAGCACTGCCAGAAAATTATCAGGATCACCATTATCACCGGTCCAGCCAAGCAGAACAGCGCCGTCCCGCTCTTTATCTTTGGAACGTTTCAGATACTCGCCCCACTCATAGGAGACGATTTCCGCTTTAACTCCAACCGCAGCCCAGTCAGCCTGGATCAGTTCTGCCATTCTGCGGGCATTGGGATTATAAGGCCGCTGTACCGGCATGGCCCATATCTTGGTCTGCAAATCTTTTACACCGGCATCAGCTAACATTTTTTTGGCAGCTTCCGGGTCGTATGGATTGTCCATAACAGCATCATTGTAGGACCAGATGGTCGGCGGGATAGGATTTTTTGCAATCTTGCCCGCACCCTGGAAAACCGCATCCAGGATAGCCTGTTTATTGATCGCCATATTTAGAGCTTTACGAACCTCAGGCTTATCAAAGGGCGGCATCAGCGCATTATATGCCAGATAACCAACATTAAGCCCTTCTTTTTCCATCAGGTTAATATCCTTGTCTGCTTTCATGGCCTTAAGATCTGCCGGGTTGGGATACGGCATAACCTGACATTCCCCTGCCTTCAGCTTCTGGTAGCGAACCGAGGCATCCGGGGTGATAGCATAGATCAGGGTATCAATTGCGGCTTTACCTGCCCAGTAATCCGGATGTGCCTTGTAGCGGATAACGGCATCCTTCTGATAGGCAACCAGCTGAAAAGGGCCTGTGCCGACAGGTTCCAGATCAACTGTATCCGGGGTGCCGGCCTTCAGCATGGTATCGCCATATTCAGCCGATTGAATAGAGGCAAAATCCATGGCCAGATTGGCAATCATCGGTGCATTGGGTTTGTTGAGAAGAAATTGAACCGTGTGCTCATCCACTTTGACAACGTCCTTTAAAAGATCAGGCATGGACATACTGTTAAAGTACTCGTACTGGCCACCGGAAATTTTGTTATAAGGGTGCTCTTTGTCCTGCTGACGCTTGAATGTGAACACCACGTCATCAGCACTGAAATCCTTAGTCGGGGTAAAATTCTTAGTGGTGTGAAATTTAACACCTTTACGCAGATGAAAGGTGTAGGTCAGGCCGTCATCGGAAATTTCCCAGCTCTCAGCCAGGGCAGGAACCGTCTTGGTGGTTCCGCGCTCAAATTCGACCAGTCGATTAAAAACGGGTCGGGATGAGGCATCAAAGGTGGTGCCCGAGGTATACAGCGCCGGATTAAAGCCTTCCGGGCTTCCCTCGGAGCAATAAACAAGGGTCTTTGCCTGGGCAGTCATGGCTGCCACAGAGAAGAGTGAAGCACAACAGATTGCAGCAAATAACTTCTTTGATCTTCGCATAGGTTGTCTCCTTATGGGATGTAATTGAGGTACTCAAGCACGTCATGTGCTTGAAACTTTTTCAGTCTTTTTTGGCACGCCCGGAGGGATTCGAACCCCCGACCCTCGGATTCGAAGTCCGATGCTCTATCCAGCTGAGCTACGGGCGCTCAGGTGTAATTGACCTATTCTTTATGATGAACTCGAAAAAAGTCCTTCGTAGCGTCATTCCCGCGAAGGCGGGAATCCATAACTAGTTGCCAATACTGGACTCCGTTCTTCCCGGGAAGGACGGAAAAGAAACAATTGTTAATTTTTATGAAACCATCTTTATTGAATAGAACATTAAGCATAGAACATTTCAATGTCTGAAAGAAGAAGAATCTCTAAATCTGCGTCAATTTCAGGTACAGTTCCCGGCCAACCCAGGCATCGGTGGCTGCATAACGTATCTGGGACTGGGTCAGTTCGTCTTTTGCCCAGTTTGTTGTCTGGGCTGATTTTGAGATACGCAACCCCAGGACAACGGCTGCAAGTCCTCGCAGGCCGTGATTTTGAATGCCCTTTTCTTTGGACATCTTTCCCAGGCCGACAAAGCCTGCCTGCGTAAACAGTGTCAGTTTTTTCAACTCACGGAGATCATGGGCAAGGGAAACGCCTGCCTTGATGACAGCGGGGTCGGCAAGAATTTTGATCAGAGGTTCCTGCAGACCGAGATGTTTCAACTGAAACAAATAGACGCTGTTTTCACCAGCCAGCTGCAGCAGTGAGGGGAGATATTTCTGCCCCTTTTTAAAGGCTGGTCGCGTTTCGGTATCAAAACCAAGAATCGCTTCCCGTCTCAAATGTTCCACTGCGTGGGTCATTCTCTCGCTTGAGCGGATGATATGCACCGGACCATTCCATTTCCTGATGGGACAATTGTTTATTTCCTCTTTGGTCATTCGCCGGTCAAAGCCCGGCCTGACAGAATTTTTCCTTTCTTTCAAAGTGTGCATTATTTAATCTGTGCGTTGCTGCAACAAAATGATTTACCCCATATCTAACGCCAACAAAGCTATTCTGGTATCAAGAATTGTTATTGTGAATGCGGAGCCATGGAGGTGAATGTCGTTTGGACTGACGACCAGTGTACTCCCGGGATAAGCGGCCCGCAACTACCGGAAACAAAACAGGCACTCAGCAAATTTGCCGAGTGCCTGTAAGGTATGGCGTCCCCAACCGGATTTGAACCGGTGTTGCCGGCGTGAAAGGCCGGTGTCCTGGACCTGACTAGACGATGGGGACATGTCCGTATGTATAAATGGTGGGTCGTGCGCGGCTCGAACGCGCGACTCTCTGCTTAAAAGGCAGATACTCTACCAGCTGAGTTAACGACCCTTGTGGTTTGAGAGCAAATTTTTGTACCCTTTTCTATATACCGTGTCAATAAAAATAATGCAAAACTGTTTGTCGATTATTATTTTTCCGTCCACAGGCAGGTTGTCTTCCGCCAAGCTAAATTCCTTGTTACCTGCTGTCATCTCTGCTATAAAAGCGGTTTAGACAGTATGTGAAGCAGCAGCGGTCAAGGCTGCTTTTTTTTCTTTTGCAAGGGGACGTTTTTTATGGGTTTATTAGCAGGTTCCGCCTCGTTTATACGTTTTTCCGTTGAAGGTGAGATACCAGAGAATTTCTGGGATTTTATTGCAGAAAAAGTGGCGGCACACAGTTTTCAGGATATCGATGATACCATGGACGAGTACTCCATCGGCTGGGTATCGGTTGCCAACATGTTTGATTCCGATTTTGCCTATGGTTCCTATGCGGCCGGTGATTATGTTGTTTTGGCTATGCGGGCCGATGAGCGTAAGGTTTCTCCTGCTGTGCTGAAAAAATTTACCATGAAAGAAGAGGAACGGATCAAGCGGGATAAAGAAATCCCCCGACTTGGCCGTGCCGCCCGCCTGGAGATCAAGGAGCGGGTACGGACGGAACTGGTTCGTAAATCTGCGCCGGTCCCGGTGGTCTATGAACTGTGCTGGAACCTTTCCGACAATACATTGCTCTTCTTTTCCACCAGCCGGAAGGCGCTGGCGTTGTTGGAAGATCTGTTTCGGGACACCTTTGACCTGTCCCTGATTCTTCAGATACCGTGGAATAGCGCTCTGCACATGGTTGATGAAAAGGCTGCGGAAGGCCTTGATGATCTGCGACCGGCATTATTAATCTGATAAAAACAGGGGTTAGGGATAAGGGATTAGGGGTTAGCTTCAGCAAGCGCCTTCAGCGTTGTAACCCGGAACTCTGAACCCGGAACTCTGAACCCGGAACTCTGAACCCGGAACCCTGAACCCGGAACTCTGAACCCGGAACTCTGAACCCGGAACCGATAGAATGGATTTAGTTGATCTCATACAGGAAAAACGTTTTCTGGGCCAGGAGTTCCTGGCCTGGCTCTGGTATAAATCCGAGGAACGGGGCGGCAA
>JAYEKB010000295.1:0-10722 GCA_034660835.1 Thermodesulfobacteriota bacterium | reverse complement strand
TCATCATCAATTTTGGTGTTACCGAGCTGCAGGTTAAAATCAACCTTGGGTTCCTGGCCCTGGGCCAGGAAAATTCCCGGTGCATTAGGGCTTTCAAAGGAAAGGTCCTTGATATACATCTTCTGCATCCGGAATACGGGGTTTTCTTGCTGTTGTGCCTTTTCTTCTGTCATTGTAAGTTCCTTTTGGTAGCTTAGTTCTGATTTTCATTTTATTGTGGCAGAAAATAAACTCGAAATCCGAATATCGAAATCCGAAACAAATTCAAATATCAAATGTTTCAATGACACAAACAAGGGCAACGACTAAACTGGGCACCTGGACTGTTTGGGTCATTTAGTATTCAGCTATTCGATATCGAAGAAGTCTTCGCTTATCTGTTTCGAATTTCGTGCTTCTAATTTCGTATTTTCCGGTTTAACCAGGTCCAAGTCTCAGGTATCAGCTCACTGCTAACACCTAACTGCTCAAATCAGTAATTTTATATTTAACCATTGAATGGCCTGTCAACTCAACCTCTTTTTCAAATATCCAGCTCAAGGGACTGTTTAAGAAACATACCAGTGTACGACCCGGCAACTGCTGCGACTTCTTCCGGCGTACCTGCAGCAACGATTTTTCCGCCACCGTCCCCGCCTTCGGGACCTATATCAACAATGTAATCCGCTGTCTTGATTACGTCCAGGTTATGCTCAATGACAATCACGGTGTTACCGCTGTCCACCAGCCTGCCCAAAACAACCAGCAACTGCCGGATATCAGCGGGATGGAGCCCGGTAGTCGGCTCATCCAGGATGTACAGGGTCCTGCCGGTAGCCCGTTTACTCAGCTCCCTGGCCAGTTTTACCCGTTGGGCCTCGCCGCCGGACAGGGTAACTGAAGACTGGCCCAGGGTGATATAACCAAGACCAACATCAAAGACGGTCTGCAGCCTGTTCTTGATGGGCGGGATATTCTGAAAAAACTGCAAGGCCTCTTCCACGGTCATGGCCAGGATGTCGGCAATATTTTTACCACGGTACTTGATATCCAGAGTTTCCCGGTTGTACCGTTTTCCCAGGCATCGTTCACAGGTCACATAAATATCGGGCAGAAAATGCATGGCAATCTTGATAACACCGTCACCCTCGCAGGCCTCGCAGCGACCGCCCTTGATGTTAAAACTGAAGCGGCCGATCTTATAGCCCCGCGCCCTGGATTCGGGCAACCGGGCCAGCAGTTCACGGATCGGAGTCAGCACCCCGGTATAGGTTGCCGGGTTGGACCGTGGTGTACGACCGATGGGACTCTGGTCAATATCAATCACCTTGTCGATACTGTTCAGACCGGTAAGCATACTCTTGCCCACAGCCCCTTCCTGCAAAAACCGGAGGGCCTCCTTAAACAGGGTTTCGATGACCAGTGAGCTTTTACCGGACCCGGACACCCCGGTCACACAGGTCATCACGCCCAGGGGAAAACGGACGGACAGGTTCTGCAGGTTATTTACCGTCGCTCCCTTAACCGTCAGCCCATAGCGGGCCCCTTTCCTGATCCTTCGCCGTTTTTTGGGAACCGGGATGGACATGCGGCCGGAAAGATAACCGCCTGTAAGCGATTCTTTGCAGTCCAGCAAGCCCGCTACCGGTCCGGAGTAAAGAATTTCACCACCATGTACCCCCGCACCTGGTCCGATATCGAGCACATGGTCGGCCGTGGCAATGGTATCGGTATCATGTTCCACAACAATGACCGTATTGCCGAGGTCACGCAGGCTGATCAGGGTCCTGATCAGCTTGTTGTTATCACGCTGGTGCAGGCCGATACTGGGCTCATCCAGGATATAGAGTACCCCGGCAAGCCTGGAACCGATCTGAGATGCCAGCCTTATCCGCTGGGCCTCTCCACCGGACAGGGTACCTGCCTTGCGATCAAGTGACAGATAACCGAGCCCCACGCCCTGCAGAAAACTGAGCCGCTCCAGAATTTCTTTTAAGATGGGTGCCGCAATCACCTCGTACCTGCCGACAAATTCAATCTGTTCCAGCTCACCAATCAGGTGATCAATGGACAGGCGGGTGAGTTCCACTATGGACCAGGGACCGATGCGTACTGCCAACGACTCAGGTTTCAAACGGGCTCCGTGGCAGGAGGGACAGGGTTGCTCGTTCATGAACCTGGCCACTTCCTCACGCACCCTGGCCGACGATGTCTCCCGAAACAACCGGTCCAGGCGGGGGAGAATCCCTTCAAAGGGAATATTGGAGACCAGGTACCTGCGGCCACGACTGTGACGAAATTCTATACGGGTTTTACCGGTACCATGGAGTATCGCCTTTTGTACTTTTGCCGGTAATTTCGTAAAGGGAATGGCCGGGTCAAAATCATAATGGGCAGCCAGAGCCTTGATCCAGTGGCTGCTGTGGGTGGACAGCTTGCGCCTGGACCAGGGAGCAATCGCGCCCTGGAGCAGACTCATGCCGGGATCAGGCACGATGAGCTGCTCATCAAAAACCTGTCGTACACCAAGTCCACTGCACTGCGAACAGGCGCCCTGGGGATTATTGAAGGAAAACAGCTGGGTGGAAAGCTCCTGTACGGAAATTCCGCACTCGTGGCAGGCCGCTGATTCGGAGAACAAAACCTCTTCTTTAGTATCCGGAAAAAACGCCAACATGGTACCCTCGCTGAGCCCCACGGCCGTAGACACGGATTCATCCAACCGTCTCCGGATACCGGGTTTGACAACCAGCCGATCCACTACCGCCTCAATGGAATGGTGGTTATTTTTGTTCAGCTTAATCTCTTCACTCAAGTTTATAACAGCACCATCCACCCGCACCCGGACGTACCCGTCCCTGCGCAGTGCCTGCAATACCTGTTCATGGCGCCCCTTTTTACGGGTAATAAGGGGGGAGAGCAAAATTACCTTTTCTCCCTCAGACCTGGCCACCAGGGTATTGACCATGTCTTCAATAGACTGGGAACGGATAGGCTGACCACATTCCGGGCAATGGGGTTGACCGGCCCGGGCAAAGAGCAGCCGCAAATGATCGTAGACCTCGGTAACCGTGCCCACTGTTGAGCGTGGATTTTTTGAAGTAGTTTTCTGTTCAATGGAGACCGCAGGCGACAGCCCTTCCAGTTGATCGACATCCGGCTTGTCCATCTGGCCCAAAAACTGGCGGGCATAGGTAGACAACGACTCCACGTAGCGCCGCTGACCCTCGGCATACAGGGTGTCAAAGGCCAGGGTTGACTTTCCTGATCCGGACAGGCCGGTAAATACCACCAGCTGGTTGCGGGGCAGGTCCACGGAAATATTTTTCAGATTATGCATCCGTGCGCCACGGATGGAGATAAATTTCGGTTCCGAGTTCAAGGTTTCAGGTTCCGGGTTCTGAATTCTGTCTTCTGTCTTCTGGTTTCTGGTTAGCATACTGCATGTGGTCAACTTTCAGACAGCGGTCCATGATCACGGTCAAGCCCGCCTGCTCAGCAATCATTGCCGCCTCAACATTGACGATTCCCTGCTGCATCCAGATCACTTTTGCGCTGATGGCTATCGCATCCCGGACAACAGGTTCCACCTGCTCTGATCGCCGGAAGATATCCACCACATCTACTGGTTCGGGAATGGATTGCAGTTCCGGGTAACATGGTTCACCCAGAATCTCTGTCTGACCGGGATTAACCGGAATGATGCGAAAGCCGGCCTGCCGCAGATAGAGCGCCACCTGGTTGCTGGGCCGGTTTGTTTTCGGTGAAAGCCCCACCACCGCAATGGTACGACTCTCTGCAAAGATACGCTGCAAGGTCTTAATCGGCGCCAACTGCATCATTTTTCCTCCTCCTGTTCGAAACGATTGACAAAATCGTTTACCGTTACGGCCTGCTATGGTAGATTAAGAACTTAATGTATCCACGAATTGTTAACAATCAATACAGGAAGTAATTTTTCCACCATGTATTTTCAAGATATTATCGGAACCCTGAACAGCTACTGGGCCGGCAAAGGCTGCGTGGTCATGCAGCCCTATGATATGGAAGTCGGTGCCGGAACCTTCCACCCGGCCACCCTGCTGCGTGCCCTGGGACCGGAACCCTGGAAAGCGGCCTATGTCCAGCCTTCCCGCCGCCCCACCGATGGCCGTTATGGTGAGAACCCCAACCGGTTGCAGCATTACTATCAGTACCAGGTGGTGATCAAGCCCTCGCCTGCTAATATCCAGGAAATGTACCTGGAAAGCCTGCAGCGATTCGGCCTCAACCTGCTGGAACATGACATCCGTTTTGTGGAGGATGACTGGGAATCCCCGACCCTGGGTGCCTGGGGGCTTGGCTGGGAAGTATGGCTGGACGGCATGGAAATCACCCAGTTCACCTATTTCCAGCAGGCAGGTTCCATTGACCTAAAACCTATCACTGTTGAAATCACCTACGGTCTGGAACGGATTTGTATGTATCTGCAAGAGGTGGATTCCGTCTACGACATTCAGTGGAACGAGCAGGTAACCTACGGCGAGATTTTCCTGCAGGCAGAGCGTGAGTTTTCAGCCTTTAACTTTGAAGAGGCCAATGTCGCTGATCTTATAACGTCTTTTGACAACTACGAGCGTGAAGCCCTGAAACTAGTTGAGAAAGACTTGATCCTGCCCGCCTATGACTACTGTCTTAAATGTTCGCACTCCTTTAACCTGCTGGATGCCCGCAAGGCGATCAGCGTTGCGGAGCGAACCCGTTACATCGGCCGTATCCGTAATATTGCCCGCCAGGTGGCGCAGCATTATGTAAAACAGAGGGAGGAAATGGGTTATCCGATGCTGGCAGGGAAGGAGAAACAGCCGGAACAGGAATAAAAAATGGCGGAAGTGCATGGGAATCGAACCCACCAGGGAGGCCATTAACCCCCCTCACCGGATTTGAAGTCCGGGAGGGCCACCAGTGCCCTTTCCACTTCCGCGCTCAAGACTGTGTAATAACTATTGACCTGAAAAACAACTTTTTATTATAGTAATATGTTTTAAAAACTTTTCAAATAATCAATCATCAGAGAACAATCCCGGATTTTCCATGCAATGTAATCAACTGACCCGTCTTATCAAAGGCTGGTTTCTTCACGTTAAGGATGAAACCATGGCCCCTGCCCGTATGATGCAGTTCGTTGATCAGCACATCAAGGAATGCGAAATGTGCCGGGAAGACCCGGACCTGCACCAGGAAATTGAAAAAATCAGGGAATTTATTCTGCCCGAGTCCAAGATCCCCAAAGCTTTCCGGGCCAAGAATAAAACACCCACTCCCGAGATATCTCCGGTCGTAGACACAAAACCCAAAACCGAACCGAAACCTGAAGACAAGTCGGTCGCTGAAGAACAAAAGACGTAACAGCCTTCCTGCAGACGAACAGTTGTCCTCCAGCCCCACTGCTGTGGCATACCCTCCCAACCCATCGCCGCTGCCGCTTCTGCTGCTGGCCTTAATTTTTTATCTCAACTTTATTTCCAGGATTATTCTGGCGCCGCTGCTGCCGGAAATTGAAGTAGCCCTCTCTATCTCCCATGGTCAGGCCGGCACCTTTTTTCTCTGCATCAGTATCAGCTACTTTATTTCCCTGTCAACCTCAGGCTTTGTTTCTGCCCGACTGGGCCACAAACGGACTATTGTCGTTTCCATGCTGGCTATCAGCCTTTCGTTGCTGCTCGTTTCATTCAGTCCATCTCTGTTTCTGCTGCAGATATCATTTTTCCTTCTTGGCATGGCTGCCGGACTATACCTGCCCTCTGGTATTGCCACCATTACCGATCTCTACCAGACCCGCCAGCTCGGCAGGGCTTTTGGTGTCCATGAAATCGCACCCAACCTGGCATTTTTGACCGCGCCTCTGTTTGCTGCCTGGCTGCTGCCGAGGCTGGACTGGCAACAGGTAATTCTGCTGTTTGCTGCAGCCACAACAGGGGCTGCGGTGTTGTACGGCCTTGTCGGCCCCGGTAGTCATCTCAAGGGTGCTGCTCCAAACCTTACTCGCTGCAGGGAACTGATACGGTTGCCGGAGTTCTGGCTGATGGTCATCCTCTTCTCCATGGGCATCAGTTCTACAATTGGAGTGTACAGCGTACTGCCCCTGTTCCTGGTCAGTGAACACGGCATGGACGAACAGTCTGCAAACATGCTGGTCGGTGTGTCCCGATCCACATCTTTAATCACTGCCTTTTTCGGTGGCTGGCTTGGCGACCGGTTCGGCTCCCTGAAGACCATGGGTGTGGTGCTGCTCCTTACCGGCCTGTTCACTGCGCTGCTGGGGTTCGGCCCGGAACAACTGCTCCCGGTCTGGGTATGGCTGCAACCACTGCTTGCTGTCTGTTTCTTTGCCCCGGCCTTTTCAGTACTCTCACAAATCGGACCCCCCGGAGCGCGTAACATCGTGATATCCGTTGCCATACCCATTGCCTTTGTCCTCGGCGGCGGTGTAGTACCGGCTGGAATCACCCGGCTGGCCGACAGTGGCCACTTTGGACTTGGCCTGATGCTCACCGGTGGATTCATTGGAGGAGGCAGTCTTTTGATCAAAATGTTGCCGGTACAACAGAAAAATAATTCCTGCGAATGAATATAGATGCTTTACGAGCCTTGAGAAAAAAGGTACCGTTTGTAACAATTCGTATTTCCAAACGATCTAACCGTGATAACGCATGAAACCAAAACCGAACAAAACCGTATTTGAACGCTTTTTTCACTCCCAGACAGCGGGCTCCATTGTCCTGCTGCTCGCTACGATTACAGCCGTAGTCTGGGCTAACTCGCCCTGGTCAGACCTGTACCATACCCTGAGCCATCTTGATATCGGCACCTACTTTCATGGCAAACAATATCATCTCACTCTGGACCACTGGGTCAAAGACGGGCTGATGGCCATTTTTTTCTTTGTGGTTGGCCTGGAAATCAAACGGGAAATCCTGATCGGTGAACTCTCGTCCGTGAAAAAAGCGATGCTGCCGGTTATGGCTGCTCTTGGTGGTGCCGTTATTCCCGCCCTGATCTATTTTTCCTTCAACCCAAGCGGACCGGCGGCAAGTGGCTGGGGAGTGCCCATGGCCACGGATATCGCCTTTGCCCTTGGCCTGCTCGCCCTGTTCGGCAAACGGGTGCCTATCGGTCTCAAGGTATTCCTGACAGCACTTGCCATCGTTGATGATTTAATGGCCGTGCTGGTTATTGCTATCTTCTACACCGATCAGATCAATATTTCCGCACTTATTGCTGCGACCTTTCTCCTTGCCTTTCTGGGCCTGATCGTCAGAAATAATATCCATCGGCCGGTCTGTACCTTTCTCCTCATTTCCGGTGTCTGGCTCTGTGTATTTCTCTCCGGCATCCATGCAACCATTGCCGGTGTACTCCTGGCCATGGTCGTGCCGGTCAAGGCAACAATCGAGCCAAAAGAGTTTTTCAACACCCTGAAACAGCACAAGGCCTGGCTGAAGGAGACCAAAATCAGCCGGCAATCAATGGTCGCCGACAAACAGCAACGCCAGGCAATCCAACAGATCTACCTGGCCGCCGAAAGGATGATACCTGCCGGGATCCGCCTGGAAGAGCATCTGCATCCCATCCAGGCCTTTCTCATCCTGCCGCTCTTTGCACTGTTTGCCGCCGGAGTCACCGTTGACAGCAACACCCTGGCTGCCTTTCCAAGTACGGTCAGCCTGGGCATTATCGCAGGCCTGCTTGTCGGCAAGCAGGTTGGAATAGTCGGTTTTAGTTTTCTGGTTATCAGGAGCGGCTTAACTGAATTGCCGGCCAGGGTAAGCTGGGGGCAGATCTGGGGGGTTTCTCTTCTCGGCGGAATCGGCTTTACCATGTCCATCTTTATCAGCGAATTAGCCTTTACCGATGAGGCCATGATTGCAGATGCAAAAATTGCTATCTTTATTGCGTCGATCCTGGCCGGAATCTGCGGCTATCTTGTTCTGCAAAGATCACTGCCAAAGAAATAAAACTGCTTTTGAACCGGTTTCAGGGAAAAAATGGAGAAAACCGTGCCAGGAAATGGTTCGGACAGAATATCAGCCCTACCAGGTTCGAACCCGGCCGGTATCAATGTGGACAAAATTTGATTTGGCGTAATACCCTACCCCGCCGCTCTTGAGCGCAATGGCACAATCACGGATCCGGTAGGTATCGGCACCGGTGAGCCGGATATCGATGGCCTTGCCTTTCATGTGCAGGCTGCGTTTGGCCACCCCCTTGCTCCTGCCGCGTAAAGCCCCGTTAGTGGTCGGTGATCGATAGCCGGAGATCACCTCATAGGTGCCGTTGCAGCCCAGCTTCTGTTGAATACGCCAGAGAGTATCCAGTACGCCCGGATCAATGGGATGCACTTCCTCAGTACGAAAATCACGGAGATAATAGTTTACCCGCTCCAAGGCCAGTGGATCATAGATGCCGGAACGGGCATAGGCAATGTCGAGCGATTTATTGGTATGGGTATGATAAAAGGACAGAGAACGTGTACCCCTGCCGGCCCAGGCCGGAACGGCCCGGCACAGGACAAGTCCGGCTGCAGCCTTAACTCCCAGGGCAAGAAAATGACGTCTATTCATAGTGTTGTGGCTTCTGTACGTTTTCCAGCTACCTTTTTACCGCACATCTTATATTTTTTATGATAAGGGCCTACTCCGCCCGTACATGACTCCGGAGCCTCCATTCAATATCAAACATAATCTTTCTTATTTAAATTGATTTCTTCGCTTCTGTCAACCCGGAGGAACATCAAAGTATCTGCTTTCAATAGAATATCCGGAAACTATGTAAAATTTTGACAGTATGCAGGGTTATGCCATATACTTCAGGTAAAGGAGATGGACAAACCCACAACATTTCAAGGAGGTCCCTATGCAGAGAAATATTGCGCATCCATTAATGATTGTTGTCATCTTTGTTTCCTTTGTACTGGCCCTGCCGGTCACCGGGTTTGCCGAGAAAACTTTTGGCGGCATTACCTTTGTCGGTGAGCGGGAAGACGTCTGTGTCCTGATTGAAGGTGAGTGTGTACAAGAAAGTATTTATTTTAAGTTAGATACCTGTGATACAAATAATAACATCAAACAGGAATTCAGGAACAGAACTCCCTTTACCTTGCTTGTGCCAAAAGGTGTTCATAGAATGGTTATTATGAAGGAAGGTCGGAAGGTTGTCACGGAAGAGATAACTATTGTCCCTGAAGAGGTTCTGGAGTTTAAACTGCCATAAAGAATGGCGTATCAGATAGCTGCTGACACTGTAGTGCTGTTACACCTTGTATTCGTGCTTTTTGCTGTCCTGGGAAGTCTGTTGGTGCTCTGGCGGCGATACCTGCTCTGGCTCCATCTCCCGGCCATTATCTGGGCCGCCTGGATTGAGTTCAGGGGCGGCCTGTGTCCCCTTACACCGCTGGAAAACTGGCTGCGCCGGCAGGGCGGCATGGCCGGCTACCAGGGAGGTTTTATTGAACACTATGTTGAGCCCCTGCTCTATCCGCCGGGCCTGACACGTACGACCCAGCTGATACTGGGAGCCGCCGTCCTGATAATCAACTGCGGCCTGTACGGTTTGCTTCTCTTTCGTATCTGGCGGGCTTCCCGATCCGCATAGCACAACCCGATTTCTGAGCTTTCATTATTTTGATCTTTCAGGGATAACCATCTGGAACGAAGCTCCCATAAAAGCATCCAATGGCGAAACAAAATAAACGTGGACCGATGGCAATGAACAGTTTGACCAACATCCTGCTGATGGCCGTGTTCGCATACTTTCTTTTCCTGATTTTTTTATATTTTTACCAGAATCGGCTGTTGTTTCTGCCCAACCTCCCCTCCCGCGCCGTGGAGCGATCCCCGTCTGCGGTGGGGTTGTCCCATGAACCAGTCGACCTGCTGACCAGCGACAACATCCATCTGCACGGCTGGTTTATTCCTGCACCGGAAAAACGGGGCGTCATCCTGTTCTGCCACGGCAATGCCGGCAACATCTCCCACCGGTTTGATTCACTGCTGCTGTTTAACAGGCTGGGATTCAGCACCCTGATCTTTGACTACCGGGGCTACGGACGCAGCCAGGGCCGGCCTTCCGAGGCGGGAACCTACCGGGATGTGGAGGCTGCCTGGCGCTATCTGACCGGGGAGCGCTCCATAGAACCAAAGCGCATCATCCTGTTCGGCCGTTCGCTCGGTGCAGCCGTGGCAGTCCATCAGGCCACCGTACACACCCCCGGGGCGTTGATCGTTGAATCATGTTTTACCTCGGTTCCCGACATGGCTGCGGAACTGTACCCTTTCCTGCCGGCCAGATGGTTGAGTCGTTTGAGCTACAATGCTCAAGAGCAGTTGCAGAGGGTGTCGTGTCCGGTACTGGTTGTACACAGCCCTGATGATGAAATTATCCCTTTCATGCACGGCCGGGCACTGTACACGGCAGCCAATGAACCGAAGCAGTTTCTGGAACTCCAGGGCGACCATAACAATGGTTTTCTTTTGACCGGACGGGCCTATACACAAAAGCTGGATACATTTCTATCAGAGTGGGTCAAGTGAGGCCGGTATCGGATTTCACGATTTTGAGAGCGTGAAAAGAAGATTCTAACCCGTATATTTCACAAGTTGAGGTGGCTGCAGATGCGCTGAGCATCTGAGCAAGCTATAGTTGCCTATGCTTGCTCAGAAAGCGACAAAGCAGGTGCGGCTGCATCGGCTTGCCTTTGGTGAA
>JAYEKB010000294.1:0-10735 GCA_034660835.1 Thermodesulfobacteriota bacterium | reverse complement strand
ACTGCCTTGCCGGGTTTGCATCCATAGAGATTTCTGCGGGTCTGCGCACAGGTTCCTGCACCGGGGATTCGATAATGGAGTCATCACCGCTAAAATCTCCCCAGGTTGGAGCGGCTGCTGCCATGGTCTGCACATCAAGGGCGGAGATTCTAAGAAGTCCGGTGGCGGCATGGCGGGCAACCGGGGTCGGCAATCTGGGGTCAGCCAGGGAACGGGCGCGGGCATATTGCTCAGCCGGACTTTGTAATTGAGTGGAGCCTTGCCTGTCCTTGTCGGTGGTGAAGATAAGGAGGTATTTCTCCGCAGCAGTCTCGCTGCCTCTTGTTCTGTCGATCTCAAATGTTGCCTGCAGACGATCCGGATTCAGGATACCTGCAGGGTGGTAGGAAAAGGTGCTGGAATCGATGACGCGACTGGGCCGGAAATTTTGTTTTAAGACGAGGATGGTAGGGACGAAAACCGTCTTGCCGGCAATGGCCTCGATTCGTAAAGTCGCACGACTCAGGTCGTCGGGCAGGACGATTCCCTTGACATAGCTCTTGCCGGTCTTAAAGGGAATGGCCTGGGCTGTGGAGTCGATTGTGATGAATTCATTGTTCTCCGTATCAAGCTCCTGATAGTCAACCTTGTCCAATGCGGCCAGAAAAGAATCTTTGCGCTTAAGCTCATTTTCAGAAGGTGCCGCGCTTTCCGGTATTGAGGTATAGATAGGAGAGCCACTGTCCATGGCGGTTTGCAGCTGGCATCCCGATGAAATGATGATGGCAGGGAGTATGAAGGGAATAAGGTAAGTGCGATGAAAAAAGTCCATGAATTACCTGTTCATTGGTTCGTGTCTGGACGTAACCCGGCTGCCTGGAAAAAAGAAATAACGTACCACCGCTCACCTTGCCGGCGGTACGTTATTATATCCTACCACCAGGCTTCGGCCTGGATGCCGACGGTGGTGCCGTCAGTATCATCAATAGCCAGGATACCAGGGGTCTGCGGGGTGTTGTTGTCGTTCCACATGGCGTGGGTAACAAACAACCTGATAACCGGCCGCGCCCAAATGGATTCTCCGGCCTGCCACTGCTGGGCAAGGGTGATCTTGGTCAGCTCGCGGGTGCCGTCACTTCCGTCTCCCCAAAACCCATCTTTTACATCGACGTTATCATAGCCGATTTCAAGGGCGGTATTCATGGTCTCAGTCCACTTGTAGATTGGTCGAACGCCAATGGCAAACCA
Organism: Thermodesulfobacteriota bacterium; assembly: GCA_034660835.1. Taxonomy (GTDB): domain Bacteria; phylum Desulfobacterota; class Desulfobulbia; order Desulfobulbales; family Desulfobulbaceae; genus Desulfobulbus_C. The sequence continues at coordinate 9,508 of JAYEKB010000294.1, read as the reverse complement.
GTCTTTTGCGCCTCCGTCATCGGCTTCTTTGGATTCGTACCACGCTGCATACATTAACTCGACTTTGGAACCGAGTTTGATGGAGCCGTGGTCGAGTACCCGCCACATGTAATCAAGATTAGAGGCGCTGTGGGAGTGGGTGTCATTGTTGCCGGTCATGGCCATTGAGTTGGTGGCATACTGAACAATAAATTTATTAAAACCACCCAGGAATTCACCCTGGGTATGTTCTGCAGTTAACAGGAATCCATCTTCATCTTTAAAACCGAGCCGATCCTGACCGTCCGTCAGGTCTGCAGCACCGTACTCAACGCCAAGTTCCAGGCTGCCGTTGCTGTTGATTTCAAGGCCGGCATACCTGGCGCTGAACACATTATTGATGACATTGGGACGTACGCTCTCTTCCTCCCAGAAGTCATCGCCAAGGCCGTTGGCCCAGGAACCGTCGGTATTGCGTACCCAGGCCAGGGAGAGTTCACCGGGACCTGCCTGGATATATTCGATCCCTCCCCCTGCTCCGGAAAGATCCCAGTAGTAGAAATCCGCCATATGAATATCATGACGCTGATAGAAACGCTTGCCGGCCCAGATGGTGGTTTTTTCGGAGCCAAAGAGTCCGCGATACTGAGCGTTGACCTCACGAACAGAAACGACCGAGTCGCGATAGGGATGAGAGGTTACAGCTCTGTCACCTGATATGGCATCACTGTTTGATCCGGAACCGTCACCGGCGACCTCCCCCCAGTCGTTCTGCTGACCGGATTTGTAGGCGATACGAGTGTCGATATAGAAACTTTCAATGGATTTCTCTTTTTTCCATGCCTCATAACCAAGTGCGAGCTCCATATAGGTCTCACACTCGTTCCCCAGCCTGAATTTGGTGTCTGCACCATTGGCCTGGAAACAGGACTGATCACCTCCGCCGGATGTGGCTCCAATACCGGATCTGAAATAGCCATGAAAATCGACAGCCAGTGCCGGTGAAGCACCGGCAAAAGTTATGAGGGCCAGGGTGGTCACAATTTTCTTCTTCATACAGCTGTCTCCTCTCTCTTGTAATGGGTAGCGATTTTCAGGACGGTGGACCGGGAGGGTGCCAAAGGGGGGGGCATCCTGAGATTTTTCCTGGACAACGACCGCCTGCCATTCTGATATTAATAACTTGAAATCCTAAAGAGAGCAAGGAAAAATCAACAGGTTATGTCTTTTTTCAGGTGAAGAAATACAGGCAGATATCAGCTGATAACCACTATCTTGTAGATCCATGATCAATCGTAATCGTTTCAGCATGCCAATAACGCAACCCTCTTTCAGACCGGGTAATGATCAGATTGTGCCGTACAGGATTGAGGAATCCTTTGGTCCCTGGAAAGGATGGTATGCGATATTTTTGACGCCGCTGTTGTGCAGCATGGCGGTCAGTTCCTCTTTTGAATACGATCGTCCTGCCGGGTTGTTGACCAGCATGTTCAGGGAAAACAATGCAGGAAACTCGGGTCCATCCTTACTGTTGTCAAGGATGAACTCATGCACCATGATCGCTGCACCGGGTTCCAGTGCGGCAACGGTTTTGTCAATGATCTGCTGGCACTGTTCCGGCCCGTTGCTATGCAGAATATGGGAAAGCCAGGCAGCATCATACGGCCCTCTCGGGACAGGATCCGTGGTAATATCACCACCTGCAAATTCTATTCGCTCTGCGAGACCGAATCGTGCAACTGTTTCCATGGCAAAGGGTTTCGTTGTCGGCCGATCGTAAATAACAGCGGTTAACTCGGGGTTGGCAAGGCAGAAGTGGATGGCATACGTTCCGGGCCCGCCTCCCAGATCGAGCAGCCGGTGGCGACCGGAGAGATCTATCTGCTCGGCAATTTCAGGAGCGATGCCCATAGCCAGGTTGAACATGCCCATCAAAAAACTTTCCCGCTCAACCTCTTCGCCGTACGATCTTCCTGCAACCGGTGCACCGGTTTTGACCGCCTCATGGAGCTGGGCCCAGCCGTCAAGGATATGATGGTGGTGGAGAATGATATGACCGATATATGCCGGTGAATCTTTGCAGAGGAGCTGGAGTGCTGCCGATGTATTGCTGTACAGATCATCCTCTTTGATCAGGAGGCCCATGGCGGAAAGAGCATTCAGGATATATTCAGTGCCCCGTTGATCAGCACCTATCAGCTCGGCAACCTCGGCCAGGGCCATGTGTTGGTCATTGATGACATCAAAAATTCCAAGACGTACTCCGGCCTGCAGCGTGCAGCCTCGCCAATACGCACTTGAGGTGCTCAGCAGATCACCGGCGGTCCATTCCTTTCTCATGGCTTTGTCCCGTTCGCTATAATTTCGAGTAAAAAGTTCTCCAGCCGGCTAAAATTCGGTATAGCTTCTTTCAATCGTAACCGTTCGTTAGTGTACAATCGATGATGCCGCCCACTCCGGAAAGTGGACATTGTTCGCATTGAGGTTTTGACTTTTTGCAGAAATGTTTCCCTGCCTGGACCAGCAGGGCGTGATATTCGTTAAAGAAGCGGGTATCTTCCTCCAGGTTATCCATAATCAGTTCCTGAATTTCAAAGTAGCTGTATTCTTCAGGAATAATTTCATGCCGTGACAGGATACGATGAGTATAGGTATCCACCACAAAGATAGGTTTTTCAGCAGCATACAGCACCATGGAGTCTGCGGTCTCCGGTCCGATTCCTTTGACGGATAAAAGCTGTTCCCGCAGCACGGCTGCCGGTTGGTCCAGGAAGTATTCCAGATCCCCGTCCCACTGCTGCTCGATCATGGCAAAAAAATTCTGCAGTCTGACTGCCTTGATGTTGTAATAACCGGCTGGCCGGATATACTCGGCAAGCTCTTCAACCGGCAGTATCGACATGGCTGCAAACGAGAGCAGACCAGCAGCCTTCAGGTTTGCAATGGCCTTTTCCACGTTCTGCCAGTTGGTGTTCTGGGTAAGAATGGCTCCAACCATGATCTCAAATGGGGTGTCAGCAGGCCACCAGTCCTGGGAACCGAAATGATCGTACAACCGGTTATAAATTTCCTGCAATTGATCCGAGGTATGCACTTATAAATTCACCAAAAGTTGTAAGTTAAAGAAAAAAGATAGCAGGTGTCAATTAACAACCTATCAACTTTTTGCAAAATAACCGATCACTTTCCTCATTTGATTGTTTCAGTGTTATGCAACAAATCCATTACAACACAATGTGGGATATAATTACGGTGAAAAACCGGTAATTATTGACTTCAGGGAGACTCCGATTCCGTGCTGTCAGTATGCTCTGGATGCGGGGCCAGGCAAGCATCATGTAATGAAGACTCCGAGTCCGGCATGACGAATTTTGACTTTTAACCATTTCATCTTCATTGACTTATTAGAACAACTGCCTTACTTTATATCCAATAATAAGCGTTCACCTTGATTTTTCGATAGAGAATCAAGTTAATTTTTTAAATAAATCAGGAGGTTATCATGCTGGAAGTAACAGGTTCAGCGGTCGAGAATTTGAAATCATATCTCGCGCAGAACAACATTGAATCCGCTGTCCGCATTGCATTGATGCAGGGCGGCTGAGCCGGCCCTTCACTGGGATTGGCTCTGGACGAGCCAAAAGACGACGATAAAACTTTTCAAGAAGATGGGGTCAGCTTTCTGGTGGAAGAAGGATTGCTTTCCTCCTGTGGTGCCATCAAGGTAGATTTTCTCGAAGCCGGATATCGTTCCGGTTTCTCCATCACCTCCACCAACCCTGTTGGCGGCGGCGGTGGCTGCAGTTCCGGATCCTGTAGTTCCGGCACCTGTGGCTGATCAACCACAAAGCGAAGTTCAAAGCCCCTGCCCATTTAGGACAGGGGCTTTTTTTATTCCCTTTTTCTTAAAGCACTGAGAGACACTGTCCTTTTTAATCAGTTTCCCGCCTGCCAAGCAATATATTTCTCTCCCTAATTTCGTCAATAGGTGGCCGGGCGGGCACAGCTCCTACCTGTTGCATCGCCTCAGCCCGCATAAAATCCGATTTTCCGGAAAAACTTGCTGTTGTTGATGGTTCGCTTCTTGACAGCACCTGAATCATTCTTATTTTCTCCTCTGAATAAATATAAATCCTTGTTTTTGAGTGATTCAAAACAGGTGAGGAGGAAAAATGCAACTTGATAAATTTACTGTAAAATCCCAGGAAGCAGTCCAGGCAGCCCATAACACTGCCCAGCAGTTCGGCAACCAGGAGATGCAGCCTGAACATCTGCTCAAGGCCATCCTTGAACAGCCCGAGGGGGTTGTTGTGCCGGTGCTGCAAAAGATGGGTGTTGAACCCAGTGTCGTCCTGAGCGAGACCAACCAGCTGATTGATAAGCTGCCCAAAGTTTCCGGGGGAGGTGCCGGCCAGAGCTACATGTCCCAGGACTTTAAAAAACTGCTGGACCAGGCTTTCAAGTCGGCCACTTCCATGCAGGATGAATACGTCAGCCAGGAACATCTGTTCATCGCTATGCTGGCAATCGCCAATCTTGCCACAGCCCAGATGCTGAATCGGCTGGGTATTACCAGTGACGGATTCCTGCAGGCACTGACCACTATCCGGGGCAACCAGCGGGTAACGGACCAGTATCCTGAAGATAAATATCAGGCACTTGAAAAATACGCCCGCAACCTGACCGATGTGGCCAGGCAGGGCAAGCTTGATCCGGTCATCGGCCGTGACGAGGAAATCCGCCGGATTATCCAGGTCTTGAGCCGCAGGACCAAGAACAATCCGGTGCTGATCGGCGAACCAGGTGTGGGTAAGACAGCTATTGTAGAAGGTTTGGCCCAGCGTATCGTCAACGGCGATATTCCTGCAACCCTTGAAGGCAAGCAGGTTATTTCCCTTGACCTGGGTTTGTTGATTGCCGGAGCCAAATACCGGGGCGAATTTGAAGATCGTTTAAAGGCTGTTCTCAAGGAAGTTGAGCAAAAGGCGGGCGAGATCATTCTTTTTATTGATGAGATCCATACCCTGGTGGGCGCAGGTGCTTCCGAGGGATCCATGGACGCCTCCAACATGCTCAAACCGGCTCTTGCCCGAGGCGAACTGCATTGTGTGGGTGCTACTACATTGGACGAGTACCGCAAGTATATTGAAAAAGATGCTGCTCTTGAACGTCGTTTTCAGCCGGTTCTGGTCCAGGAACCCACGGAAGAAGACACCATCGCCATCCTGCGCGGGATCAAGGAGAAGTATGAAGTCCATCACGGTGTGCGTATTCAGGATACAGCGACCGTAGCAGCAGTGGTGTTGTCCAATCGCTACATTACGGATCGTTTCCTGCCGGACAAGGCTATTGATCTGATAGACGAAGCTGCATCCAAACTGCGCATTGAGATCGATTCCATGCCCACCGAGATTGACGAGCTTGATCGTAAACGGATCAAGATGGAGATTGAGCAGGAGGCCCTGAAAAAAGAAAAGGACAAGGCATCCAAGGAACGATTGGATAAGCTCAAAAAAGAACTGGCTGAATTAAACGATCAGCTTAACGGTATGAAGGGCCAGTGGCAGCTGGAAAAAGACGTTATCCAGTCCATCCGCACCATCAAGACCGAGATAGACGAGGCCCACATGGAAGAACAGCGGGCCGAGCGCAGTGGCGAGTTGAGCAAAGTTGCCGAGATCCGTTACGGCAAGATTGTACAGCTGGAACAAAAACTGGAAGAGGAGAACAAAAAGCTCGAAGATATCCAGCAGAATCACCAGATGCTGAAAGAAGAGGTCTCTGCAGAAGATATTGCCGGGGTGGTCGCCAGGTGGACCGGTATACCTGTGGACAGGCTGCTTGAGGGTGAAAAGGAAAAACTTGTCCATGCCGAAGAGGAGCTGGCCAGGCGGGTTATCGGTCAGAAAGAGGCAATCACTTCGGTGGCCAATGCTGTGCGCCGAGCACGCGCCGGTCTGCAGGATCCTGACCGGCCCCTTGGTTCGTTTATCTTCCTGGGCCCCACCGGTGTGGGTAAAACAGAATTGGCACGCAGTCTTGCAGACTTCCTGTTTGACTCGGAACAAGCCATGATCCGTATCGACATGTCCGAGTACATGGAAAAGCATTCCGTGGCAAGGCTTATCGGAGCGCCCCCGGGCTATGTGGGCTATGACGAAGGCGGCATGCTCACCGAAGCGGTACGGCGGCGGCCTTATTCGGTCATCTTGCTCGACGAGATTGAAAAGGCTCATCCGGACGTGTTCAACGTGTTGCTGCAGGTGCTTGATGACGGCCGCATGACTGATGGTAAGGGCAGGACCGTATCATTCAAGAACACGATTATGATTATGACCTCCAACCTGGGCAGCCATATTATCATGGAGCTTGGTCAGCAGGATTCAGAGGAGATGCGGCGCCGGATTGACGACTTGCTGCACAAACAGTTCAAACCGGAATTTCTGAATCGGGTGGATGAAATAATTACCTTCCAGGGCCTGAGCAAAGAAGACCTGCTGCAGATCGTTGATATCCAGATAAACCGCATGGCAGCACGGCTGAAAGACCGCAAGTTAACGGTTGAACTGACCAATGATGCCAAGCTGTTCCTGGTCGACACCGGCTATGATCCGATCTTTGGAGCGCGGCCGCTCAAGCGGGCAATCCAGCGCTACATTGAAGATCCGCTGGCCATGGAAATCCTGGAAGGCAACTTCCTTGAGGGTGATCATATCCTGATCGACCGGGGCCTTGACAACAAACTGGTGTTCAGAAAGCAGTAAAACTATTCTATTTAAAGCCTCTCCTGACAACGGGAGGGGCTTTTTTCAGGAGATTTTGTTATGTCTGATTGCGGCGGTTCAGAATTTTGCGGGACTGTTATTTCCCATGTGATGATGCCATACCATGCCAACCCTGCAGGAAACGTCAATGGCGGGGTCATCATGCAGCTTATTGACGATGCCGCTTTCGTCATTGCATCCAGGTTTGCCAGGTCCAATGTGGTAACCGCATCCATAGAACGGATCGACTTTCACAGGCCAGTCCATGTAGCTGACCTGCTGACTCTTAAAGGATGTCTGAATATGACCCATCGATCTTCCATGGAGATCGGTGTTCGGGTCGAGGGCGAACATATGCGTACCGGGGAAGTGCTCCATATCGCCTCGGCGTACCTCACCTTTGTCGCTCTTGACACAAATCATAAACCGGTCCCGATACCAGAATATACTCCCTCCACCCGGGAGGCCAAGCGTCGCCACCGCGAAGCCATGCAACGCCGTGAGCAGCGACGATTGCAGAAGAGAGGAGAATAGCCATGCAACTTGACCATGTGTTGATCTGCACAACTGACCTGAATGCAATGCAGCAGTTTTTTGAACAGGCCATATGTCTTGAGCAGGGCCCCAGACCTCCTTTTCTCTTTGATGGGGCATGGTTATACAGTGAGGGGAAACCGATTATCCATCTTGCAGCTTCGGGCAGTCATGGCACAAATGGTGCTGTTGATCATATCGCTTTCAGCGGTGACGACTATGAGAGTTTAATTACCAGGTTGAAGAATGCTGGACTGGATTACTATGAACATACAGTTCCGGGCAGCGGACAACACCAGGTCTTTGTACCGGGCCCGGACGGTATTAAGCTGGAGATTCAGTTTCCAAGGGGACAGGGGCCGGAGTAGTTTTGTTCGGACCAAATATTTCCTGTTTTTTTGTATGGCGGTTGTGTTTTTTGGTCTCTGTGCTATAAGGAACCCGCAACAGTTTACCCATTTCCCCCACTAACCGGAGTAAAGCATGAGCGCTGAAGTAGACGATATAAGCATTAATTATGAAGAGGACGGAACCTTGATTGTCAAGGAACTGGACAAGGAGATCTTGTCCAAAGGTGCCTGGACCACCATCCTCTTTCGCTACCAGGACTATAACCGTGGCAAGAAGGAATACGGCCCGGAAAAATATACCATCCGTCGCTACCAGAAGCGCAACGGACAGTATTTGCCAAAATCAAAATTCAATATCTCCAGTGGTAAGCAGGCCAGAAAAATTATCGATACCCTGGACAAATGGATCGATGAATAACCCTGTATTTTGTACCACATTACAAGTTGTTACCTATGCGTATCACTTTTTTCAAGTTTTAAGCCGTTACAGGTGCTCCATATTTACGCAGTTGCGAGCGACAGCTATAGCCCTTCTCTATGCGGGTGGGAGTAACCGCGTAAAGATGGGGTGCCTGTGACGTCTTAAATGTATTTCCCGGTTGCAGGCATAGAAGTCCAGCCCTGGTTACCGCCCCTGGTAGCCTTTGGCATCTCCTTTCTCACTTCCATGGGTGGTGTGTCCGGGGCCTTTCTGCTGCTGCCTTTCCAGGTGAGTTTTCTCGGTTTTGATACTCCCTCGGTCAGCGCCACTAACCACGTTTTCAATATTGTTGCCATCCCCAGCGGCGTTTATCGCTACATTAAGGAAGGCCGTATGGTTTGGCCGCTCACCTGGGCGGTTATCATCGGCACCCTGCCCGGGGTACTGGCCGGGGCCGTTATCCGGGTAAAATACCTGCCCGATCCAACGACTTTTAAGCGTTTTGTTGCGATTGTACTGCTGTATATAGGATATCGCCTGCTCCGGGACATCCTCAAAAAACAATCCTCGCAAACACAAAAAAAGCCGGGCAACACATTGCAGCAAACAGGGATTGTTACAGATACCTATTTTACAATCAAATCTCTGGGCTACACCTTTGAAAACAGGCAGTATCAAGTTTCCAGTGTGTCCATCATGCTGCTCAGCCTGACTGTTGGTTTAATCGGGGGAGTGTACGGGATCGGTGGCGGATCGATTATTGCGCCTTTTTTTGTTACCTTTTTAGGCCTTCCTGTTTATACGGTTGCCGGTGCAGCCTTGATGGGAACCTTGGTCACCTCTGTTGCCGGGGTTTTCTTTTTCCAGGTCATGGCCCCATTTTTTCCAGACATGGCTGTTGCTCCCGACTGGAGCCTTGGATTGCTTTTTGGGCTTGGTGGTTTTGTCGGCATGTATTGCGGTGCAAGAGCACAACGTTTTGTTCCGGCCAGGTTGATTAAGACCATACTCACCTTCTGCATCCTGTTCACCGGCCTGCGCTATCTTGGTATCTTTTGACAGAACAACAGTAAGATGGTGTCGGATGTCATTGGGCATCCATCTGAAAATACAGAAAAAAAGAAATAGATCTTCTATTTCTGTTGACAGGAACAGCGGCCTCTTGTAGGTTCTCGCCTCGTTGCTCGCAAAGAACATCAGCGGGTAACAAAAAACATTCGGCTAAGCAACTTTATAGTTGACAGTCGGATTAGAGCAGGCTATCCTGCGTCTCGTCGCACCGCAAAATTTTTGTGGTGTGCTGTTGTCCTGGTTCTGGTTATCCATGATAACATTTTGATCTTTGAAAACTAAACAGCATTCAAGCGGGCCGATACAATAACTGTCATGGCTTTAGTCGTGGCGGTATTTTTATTTGTTGAAGTCCAATCCTTGAATTTTTTTGAATTTTTCTAAATTTT
>JAYEKB010000293.1:0-10767 GCA_034660835.1 Thermodesulfobacteriota bacterium | reverse complement strand
AGCAGCTTACCCTGCTGCCGATATCCCTGCCGGAATTAAACACTCATTATGGGCTGGTCAACCTTTCGCGCTACTCTCAGTCACCCGTGGTAAGCAAGTTTCAGCAGTATATGATTGAAACCGAAGAGCAGTACAGGCAGAAAAACGGGCAGACATAATTGAGGCGCAATGCTTTCAGGTGGCCACATGGAGATGAATTCACCAGTGGCTCGAACGGAGCTGATGACATCCATGCCCACATCATGAAGGAAAGAGCGAACGTCTGGCACCTTTTCGTTCTGGTACATGATAGGCCAGCCCAAGGAGCTGCTCGAAATATCCTTTTGCCCGCCGTCATGAATCATGGAAATATTTTTCCATTCCACAACATTATTACAAAATCCTTTGCAGGGATGATCTCAATATAGGTTTTATTAGGGACAGATTTATTTTTTGTGTCCCCTTTTTTGCAGATTGACAAGCACGAACAGAAGACCTACAATGTTGGCATCGATACTCAATGAGGAGAATTTCATGCAAACAACTATCTCAAGTAAATTTCAAGTTGTCATTCCCAAGCCAGTTAGAGAACACTTAAATCTCAAGCCACAACAAAAACTGACTGTTATAGAAAAAGATAAAATGGTAATTCTTGTGCCCCAAGTCTCCCTCGACGAATTAAGGGGTATTGCCTCAGGGATCAAAATTAGCAACTATCGCGAGAAAAGGGATCGTTCAGTATGATTATTGTAGACTCTTGCGGCTGGCTTGAATGGTTTGCCAACGGAGAACTTGCGGATCAATACAGGGAACACCTTACCGACACTGACAACATTCTGCTGCCAACAATCATTCTTTACGAAGTCTATAAAATATTAAAACGGGAACTCTCTGAAGAGAAAGCATTACTTGCTGTTGGCTATATGAAAAAATCCAAACTTATCCCGTTCGATGACAACCTGGCACTCATTGCTGCAGACATCGGCTTGGATGGAAAATTAGCCATGGCAGATGCAATTATTGTTGCAACTGCCCAAGTACAAGGTTGTGAAATTATTTCCTCAGATGCCGATCTCAAAAATCAGGCAAATGTGCAATATATCAAAAAGAACAAGAAATAAATATACTGTCCCCGGAACCCTTTTACTCTACTTTGTCACATTTTCTTCTTTTCGCATGAGGAACAAATCTGTTCGTTACAAGAACCGGAAATAGTGGTGGAGGCATGTACATGACTCGAATTCTAAAGTATATCGGAATCTTTATAGCGGGTATAGTTGGTCTCTTAATCCTCGCAGTTGCTGTTATAAACCTGATCCCCGGCGACAAATACAAGAACCTCATCAGCTCTTCTGTTAAATCGGCCACCGGCCGTGAGCTGGAAATTGAGGGAGACCTTGATATCAGGCTTTTTTCCACCTTTGGATTCAAAGCGTCCGGTATCAAATTCGCCAACGCTGATTGGGGATCCAGGCCGCAGATGGTGTCCGGCGGTGACATAGAAGCTGAAGTAGCCCTGTTTCCACTGCTAAAAGGTATCATCGATGTGACATTGCTGGTTGATGCCCCTGATCTGGTCCTGGAAACCCACAGCTCTGGACAGGGCAATTGGGAGTTCATTGAACTTGTGGAGGATATGGCGGAAGAAGTAACAGAGGTTGTCAAAACCGTCGAAGAGATTGAAACGTCCTTGGAAGAAGCCCAGAGTAAGGGAGGCTTCCCCCTGCGACTGCGGATTCAACAGGTGATCATCCAGGGAAATCTTGCTTATATTGATGGTACAAGTGGTGAACAGACAACAGCAGGTAATGTAAAGTTGATCATCAAACCTGCCGGTGACAGGCTGACCGTAGAACTCGAAGGAAAATTCAATGACATACCGCTGGCCTTATCCGGAGGTTTCGACAATGTAGATTTTTTTGTGAACAACCAGTCCGCCCCGGTCAGCTTTGATGGCCATTTCGGTGATGCAAAACTGGAGATACGGGGAACGGCCGGACCCCTGGCACCCACGTACGATCTGGATGTGAACATTAACCTGAACACCGATAGCCTGGCGGCCTTTTCGCCGCTGGCGGGTCAGGACCTCCCTGATATTGGGCCACTGGCGGTCTCCGCAAAACTCATCGGCAAGGATGGGAAATACGCTGTCAGCGACCTGCTCGCCACCCTGGAAGACAAAACCATAACAGCTGAAATCAAGGCCTCCATTGCGGATTTGGTGGCACTGAACGGCCTTACTCTCAAGGCAAATGTCAACACCGATCAACTGACGAAAATTGTAAGAACAGCCGGTTTCCAGTCGGAATTTTCCCTACCCGACTCGCTTAATGCAGAGGTTGTGGCGGCAGGCGACCTTGAAAATTTGGGCGTAAGCCGCTTTCAGGCAACGATTCAAGGCCAGGGCTTGAGTATTGACACCACCGCTCAAGCCAAAAACATTATGACATTGGAAGGGGTTTCGGCCGACTTTTTACTTAAAGCCGAATCGTTGGACTACATTGCGGGAATTGCCCAGACAGAGCTGCCGCCCCTTGGTCCGCTGCAAGCCAATGCCAACATCCGCTCAACGGGTGAACATCTCGATCGGTTGGAGATCAAAGCGGATCTGACCGGGGACATCATTCACGCCGATGTGACCGGATCCATCGAAGATCCGGCTAACCTGAAAGGGGTCAATGGTGATCTCAACCTGGCCCTAGACTCTCTCGACTGGTTAGCGGATTATCTCAAAACAGAGCTTCCTCCCCTGGGTGCATTGAAAGGTTCTGCACACGTCGCCTCAAAAGGAGACACATTCGAACTTACAGATATAAACGCCAATTTAGACGGGGAAAACATAACAGCGAAGGTGACCGGGACCATTGGAGACCTGATGGCAGTGCAGGGGGTCAATGCAACAGTGGATCTGGGCGTTCAGTCCCTTGCCTTTCTGTCAAAGTATATCGAAATGGAACTGCCCCCTCTGGGACCCGTGCAAGCCTCTGCCGATATTAACTCACAAGGCGACACATTTGAGGCCAAAGAGATCAAAGTGGATCTTGCCGGAGATAAGCTTCATGCCAAAGTGGAGGGATCAGTTGGGGACCTGATCAACCTCAAAGGTATCGACGCCAGGATTGATTTCGGCGTGCAATCTCTTGCCGTATTGTCAGGTGTTGCCCAGACGGATCTGCCTTCCCTGGGGCCTTTGAAGGGATCTGCCTCCATTGCTTCCAAAGGTGATACCTTTGAACTGAAAGAAATGAAAATAGATCTGACTGACGATAAGATTCAGGCCAAAGTCGCGGCGTCTGTGGGGGATGTGCTGAAGTTGGCCGGTATTAATGCGGACATCAACTTTTCCGTTGATTCGCTAACGTCACTAAACGAGCTGGCAAAGCAGGAACTGCCGGCTTTCGGCCCGGTCACGCTGGAGGGGAAAATCGCCAGTAAAGGCGGCCTGGAGGCACCTGCTTACATCGACACAGTGATAAAAAGTGATGGAGTCATGGCCAGTCTTAAAGGCACTATTGCAGAGCCGTTGGCTGCCAGGGGTATAGATCTGGCGCTCAACGTCGAGGCCGATTCGGCACAGCACCTGGGTAAACTGATAGGAACTGATTTCGTGAGTACCGACCCTGTCAAGCTGGAAGGCAAATTAACCTCCAATAACAACAGCTATGAACTCGCGGGTCTCAACCTTCAGACAGGCAAGCTTGATGTCAAAGGAAAAGCCGCCTTCCAGCAACCTGCCGAACCCGGTGACCGGCCACGGGTCAGTGCGGCACTCCATGTCAGCGAACTTGACTTCACTTTACGACAGAAGGCCAAATTAGAAGCGGCCGAGAAAGAAATTGAAAGCACAGAAAACGAGAACGAGGAAGTCGTAGCGGATGACGAAGACAAGAAGGAAAAAGTATTTCCTTCTCACCCGCTTCCCTGGGAGCCGCTGAGAACAATAGATGCAGACATAGAAGTGACGGTGGATGCCCTGAAGACCCTTCAGCTCGTCCTTGAAAAGATGATTGCCAAAGTGACCCTGGACAACGGACTGCTGACCTTAAAACCTTTGCAGGCCAAAGTGGGCGACGGTACTTTTGGCGGTAGCGCAACCCTTGACGCCCGTAATTCCCCGGCCACCCTTGCGGTAGATATTGAACTGTCGAATGCCACCTTTCGCGATTTTGGCGGCACAGTTAACTTCCTGGTGGATCTGAAGGGCAGCGGAAACTCAGTTGCCGAAATAATGGCGGGACTTGACGGCCAGTTAGAGTTTGATGTACGCGAGGCAACGTTGAAAAGATCGTTTATGACCGGATTTGGCTCGGGACTGCTTAGTTCCCTTAACCCGTTTACCGAACAGGATGAAAATACGGAACTGATTTGTGCGATTATCCTTTTCGACATCACAGATGGTATTGCCGACGCCAACAAAAAAATCGCCGCCCAGATGACGGATGTTACCTGGTTCGGCAGCGGAGAGATCAACCTCCGCACCGAAGAGATCGACTTCGGGATGAGCCCTAAAGCCCGCAAAGGGATTGTCAACATGGGGAGCCTTGCTGGCCTGGGACGCCTTGGGGGAACATTGTCCCATCCCAAAATTGAATTCGCCCAGAAAGACATGGCTGTGAAGTACGGCAAATATTCGGCTGCTGTGGCCACCGGCGGGCTCACATTGCTGGCGGATATTGTATTCAGCAAAATCAAAGCAAACCAGGATGTGTGCGCCGCCATTTTGGAAGATCTGGATACAATTCAAGTAGCTGATGAGAAATCCGAAGGGAAAACCGAAGAAAAAACTGAACAGAGAAATGAAAAGAACGCCGAAGTTAATACTGAAGTGAAAAAATCGAAAAAGAAAAAACACAAAAGGAGATCTACACTTTTCCCTGACGACGACTATCTTTAGGATGCCGTTGACTGTTGTTTTCAATTCATCGTTAATGTGACAAAGAAGAATTGATGGATTTGTAAAAACCATTTATGAACCGCAGAGACGCATAGAACGCAGAGATTTTATTCTTATAAAACAAAAAATTACCTCTGCTATCTCTGCGTCTCTGTGGTGAGTTTTCGACTTAAATGTTGGAGGCAGTGTTCAGGCCGGAACTCCCAACTGACCGGCAATTTCCTGTAAAGCTACTTTTTCATTTTCGCTTACTTTTTCGCCACCAAAACCGAGGAATCCACCCTCTTTTGCTGCATTAGCCGCCTTAACGCTCACATCATACAGCCAGGCTTTAATCTCTGCGGCTTCCTCCGGGGTTGCTTTCTCATCAAGAATCACGGCCGCCTGCTTCAGAGCCTCAGATGTCGTCTTTTTTACCGTCTCGACATTTTTTTTCTCAAATTTGATCTGGGCCTGTTTGGCCATTTCTTTTTCTTTGAACTCACCAAGCAGCGCTGCCAGGAGTTCACTGTTATCTCCCTTTTCCTTCTTTAGAATACTGGACGATACGGCTATTGCCTCTTTCATGCTGCCAACCACAAAGCTTGGGTCGGACATCATAATATAAATGCCTGCAGCACCGGGAGCCTGGAGCAATTGCTGCCACTCCTCAGCCGTAAAATCAGTTTTAACTGTCATTTTAGAATACCTCCAATTTAAAAATACTGGATACAAATGAAAAGAGGCCTGTTTGGCCGCTTTTATCCTGCATTAAGGGTGCCTTGAATAATTAGATTTTTCGTTCGAGGTCAAGGAACAGGAAAATTAAAAAGCGGAACATATTAGTTATATGTGAGCATTTTTCATTTTTCTGTGACGCAGAGATCGGGCGAAAAAGCAATTATGCAAGGTAGCCATTATTTGTTGTGCCTGGTTGTCACATATCAATCAAGCGGAATACGGATTTTCTGACCTGGATAGATTTTATCCGGATCCTTTATCACCTCACGGTTTGCCTCAAAGATGCGCATATAAGCCGAAGCCTTGCCATAGTACTTCTGGGCAACTGCGGACAGAGTATCTCCGGAGACAATCTCGTAATATTCCACCTGCTCTGTAGCGGCAGGAGCAGTGACATCGTCAGAGCGCACCTCGCTGACCCCCTTGACATTACCGGCCATCAAAACAGCTTTTTCCAGGGCTTCGGCACTTTTTGCCTCACCACTGATCGAAGCCACGCCATCTTCAACAGTTACCTGCAGGTTGTCGACGCCTGGGTTGTCTTCCTGAATATACTTGGTTATATTATCAGCCGCTTCTGCCTCATTATTGAATAGCTTTTTACCAATTCCTTTTGCAAAACTTAACAGTCCCATAACAGTTTCTCCTTATTAAACAGGTTATTTATGCGTGCATTCCCAAAGTACTTTCGATGTGTGACACAACCTGCGGGTGCAGGCCGAGTCCGGAGGCCAGTTGCTGCATATACTGCTGCTCTGCCCGGGTATCTACTTCAATGGCCAGCAGTGAGGCCGCATATATCTGGGCTGCCATTTCTGCCTGGCCGCCTGCAGAGGCTACAACACCATTCAGGTCCATGGATTTATTTGCTTCGGTCACAAAAAAATCCTTTTCTTCCTGAGTCAGGCCATCATCATCCAGCTTGCCCACGATTTTTTCTATCTCTTTCTGATCGATCTTGCCGTCAGCCTTGGCAGCATTAATCATTGCCTTGACAATGATTTCAGCATCATCTTCCAGGGCCTGCTGCTCCTGAGAGGTCTTTGCTTCCAGCAGGGCGCGGGGTGGTTGTGCGGGCGTCTGTCCGGCCTTCTTCAGGGCGGAAAAGGCAAGGGATGCCAGCATAGCCAGTCCACCGCCGCCAACAGCCCCACGAGTGGCGCCTCTGCCGCCACCCATCAATGCCCCGGCAAGGGCGCCAAGGCCGCCTAAAGCCGCCTTGTTATTAGCCAGACTGCCGAGCACATCACCGAGCATACCGCCAGATCCACCAGCCCCAGCCTGGGCAGTCTGGCCGGAGCCACCGCCACCCATCATCTGGCTGAGACTGCCCATAATATCATTAAGAGAACCACCGGATTTTCCACCACCCAAGGCATCCGTCATGCGGGATCCGCTTGACTTTGACATGCCCTGTTGCATCATTGTCCCTAAAATATCCATAAAACCAGCCATCTGTAACCTCCTTTATAAATAATATTAAAATCCGCCGCCGGTGCTGAAACCGCCACCACCGCTTCGACGTCCAAATCCACCTCCCGGAAAGCTGAAGCCACCACGACGACCGCTTCCGAAAATTCCGCCTCCTCCACCACTTGGAAAACGCATGCCGCTCCCCCAGACTGTTCCCCGGCCAAAACCACCGGATCCAAACCCGGGATCGGCACGGCGCGGCTGGTAGCGGCGCTGTTGCTGCAAAACCCGCCAGAACGCATCCCTGGTCAATACGCCATTAATCAGGTTACCAAGCGTGGAGGCGATTACGTCAGGATCAGAAAAACCTGTTCCCGGCCTGTCGTATCTGTTTCGTTTAAATTCGGAGCGCAGTGATTCCATTTCAGCAAGCCGCTTGTGCTGCTGGACACTTAAGCTCTTCAGCTGTGTAATCCCATTCTGCAGATCCTGTTCCTGTGCTTCCTGCTCAAGCAGGTGGCTGATGATCATGTCATCTTCGGGAAAAGGGGTAACCTGAGCCTCGATACGCAGATCTCTAAGGTCGTCACGACGCAGTTCACCGGTCAGATAATCGACTGCTTTTTGATAGTACTGGTCTGTGCCGGCCGAGTAATCCGACTTCTGCTGCTCCAGTTCCTGCTGCCTGGCCGTTGCCTGTTCGATCTGGTCATCAATTTCCTTGAGCTTTGCTTCCTGTTGTTCCTGGATCTCTTCCAGTTGTGGAATACCGTCTTCCTTCCTGGCCTGAGTATCCAGTGCTTTCAGCACTTCATACTCATGTTTAGCCTCTTTTCCGATCTCGTCGGCATGCTCCCGCAGCCGCTGGGGGATTTCCTGTAATTTACTGAAATTAACCCTTGCCACTCCATAGCGGGTTAACTTGGCAACTTTTCCGTCAAGCCAGCGTGTCAAACCATTTGCCTGGTAGTCGACAGTCCCGTATTTCCGTTTCCAGAGGTACATGAACAAAGGATCATTGTGAAAGGGCTTACCTTTACTTTCAAGCTCTTCCTCCCGTTGGGTTGCCTTTCCCTGTGCATGCCTGACAGTACGCTCCATTTCCCGGGTAACCTGTAACTGCTTCTGGTATGCAGGATCATTATCCAGCCGATCCTGGGTTTTCTTTTCAGCAGCATCCACAACATCAGCCGCTTCCTCCACCGCAGATGCCTGCTGTTTACGTATTAGCTCAAGATCACGGCGGTGTTGTTCTGATGCCACGATATCATCACGGACCTTTTGCAATCCATTTTTACGCTGGGCAAACAATCCCTTAACGGTCTGCTCGACATCATCAGGAATGGTTATGAGCTGGTCAGCAGCAAGTATTTCCACGCGCAGCCGGCTCAGTTCCCGAAAATTATTGAGTTCGTCCTGCCGCAGAGCAAGTATTCGGTTGTTGCGTTCTTCAACCTGTTCCTCAGTCCGGGATATTTTGTTCCGCAGGTCCTGCAGGGACGAATCGATAGAAGCCAGTGTTTGTTGTCCGCTGATCATATTAACTCACTTACCATGAAGTTATCGCTCCACCGCTGGTCGGCATAGCATAGCTGGGCTCCAGATACCCTTTCTTCTTTGTGCCAAGGGTGTTGTTCTGGATTATGCCGTCATCCTTCTTGTCGGCAGCGATCCTTTGAAAGACACTTTCCTCTACTCGTATGCCCCATTTGGATACCATTGTCTGCTTGTCGGTTTCCTCACTCATTACCGGAATCTTCAGAATCGATCCATTTGCAGCAACCGGTTCAACAATGACATAGTAGTTTCGGGCTTTAGTATTTAAATCCGGTATCCGCCAGACACCGGATGGTTCACCAGGACGTGCAACAATTCTCAGGGTGTATTCCTGGTCCAGGGCCCGTTTAAGCTCGTCAAACGAAGCCAGGGCCTTCTCCATCCCGTCCTGATCGTTATTTTCCTGAGCAGTTTGAGCCTGGGCGTTGATTCGTTTGGCAATATTTCTAGCCTTATCCGACTTGGCATCATGCCAGACAACCTGATAGCTGCTGCGAATTTTGTCAGGCAATGCTGATCGCGGACCTGCAACCATAAACTGGTAGGCGACCAGGGCAAGCAAACATATGGCCACCATGCCGAGAAACCATTTACCCCACCGGTCGCGGGAGACATATGTTTGAGCCAATTTGGTCGCAAAGCTCTTTTTAGGCGGCCTGTAACTGAAACGGTCTTCCCGTAAGGCCTGCACGCCCTCTTCCAGTACATGATCCGGAACTTCTATGCCCTGGGTGCGGTAAATCTTGCGCAGCTTTTCCTTGAGCTGCTCATCCCGGGTATCAGAGTCGAGTTCCCGCGCCACCAACTTTTCATGATGGCGCAGGGTATCAACTACGTCCATGGCCAGCATCACCTCGTCAAGAGGCTGCTTTTCTGCGGTAATGACGGTTTCGCTCATTGTTCCGTACTATGAATCAGTGCATTGCCATCTTCTGCCAACCGGGCCATTCTCTGCCTGCCCTCTTCGACTACTTCGCGAATTTCCCTGGCATTGGCCGTACTCTTCTCCCGCATCTCTTCGATAATCAAACGGGATTTTTCCTGAAACGCAACCACGGACTCTACCAGTTTTCTCACAGAATCGGCACGGATTGTCGGGCCGTATCCTGCTCGTACAGCGGCCTCCTGTACCTTACCGCCAACCTCGGACAGGACTTCCAGCGACTGACTCACCCCGTCCTTCATGGCCTCAATCGTTTTTGTACCTTCATTGAGGCCGAACAGACCGGTAAAGGATGCTGTCAGGGCCGTCAGCACAACCTCGTTGGTGGAAAAAAAGCTGACTGACTGGGCATAGAGCCGTTCTTTAATGTTAGTCGTCTGCAGCAGGCGCGCCATGACAACTTCGGACGTATTATAGCCAACCGTCAGGTTATCCGAGAGATCCTTGGCTATCTGGTAGCGTTTTTCCGTGTCCTGCAGGTCCCGCACCTTTTCATCGCGGGCCATTTCCAGGCGGGCACGCTCCACCGCATCATCGCCCTGATATCCCGTTACCGTCTTCATGGCTTCTTCCACTTCATTCTTGGCGCTTTCCAGTAAGCCTTCGGCCTTTTTCAGCACCTCCAGGGCCAGCACCTCGGATTCCTTCATGGCGCCGCGAAAGTCCTGGTACGCATCCAGAATAAGCTGTTCACGCTGAATCTGATCATTGGTGGAATCGCTCACCTCAAGATAGGTTTCCTTGATGTCGCCAAAGCGTGAGGCGATATCTCCCCGGGTGGCTTTCATCCAGACATTGGAGACCCGTTCAAAGGTGGAGAGCTTGCCGTCATCAAGTTGATCAACCATATTTTTAGCATCATCGCGAATTGAATTGAAGGCATCGTTTATGTCTTCATAGCGGTTGCTGATATCCATTGCCTGTACCTGCTCCCGAACCACATCATTAAAAAACGATGCCTGGTTCAGAGTACGGCTAATGGCTATGATCCGATCTTCATCGATATCGCTGATCTGGTTGAGCAGGTTAACCATAGGGTCAGTCCGCTCTTTCGCCCCTTCAGGTACCAGGCCGAGATCACGAACTTTTTCCATTGCCTTATCAAGGTATTTCATTGGGCTTGTCGTCATTGTGTGCCTCCGATTTATTGTCTGAAAATGAGATAATTGTATTGAGCGATAAAAAATACATCCTCTTAAGAAAAATTGCAATTGTTAAATAGTAATATTTGTTGAATAACTTTTTAAAGGAACCCATAGTT
>JAYEKB010000292.1:0-10776 GCA_034660835.1 Thermodesulfobacteriota bacterium | reverse complement strand
TCGCATCGGCTTGCCTTCGGTGAACACTTTGCAAATTTAAAGTAGGGAATAATGCGCAATTTTATCATATGATTTACAGAGGTTACCTTAAAATGAGCAAAGTGTTCATGAAATATGCGGGTTAGGGTAAACCTGAGGGGTTGGCCTCCGTTTAACACCAGCCGTCGCCTTCGGCGACTGTTTTTTGCCAAAATCCACTTCAAGGCAGTCCGATCATGCACCATATTCCCTGCAGGAGCATAGCCCTAAGCCGAAGATACTGTAATTACAATTACAAAACAGCAAGCCATCAATGATTTCGATTTCGTTATCCAGGCAAGCCTTTTCCTTTTCAGCCAGCTCCTGTTTATTCCGATCTCCGCGCATCCGGTTCGAATACCTCCCACATATCTCACCAGCTGAAAGCTTTTTTCAAAGTCTGGATGCTCTGGTCACCAGAGATGTTGAACAGGCCCGTGAGCTTTTTCTTGATGACGAGCTGGTTGATAAAGAACGTAACAAGGTCTATAAATTGATCACCAGTGAACTCAACGACCAGCCGGCCATGCCGCCTGCCTGTTAAATCAGTATCTGCTTTCCCGACATCTGGAACGGATAGGTGACCGTTGCACCAATATTGCAGAAGAGATTATTTATCTTGTGGAAGGGGAAATTATTCGTGGAAGTGATGAAAAATAATACCAGTAATGGCTGAGTTGAAAAGAAAGGTTCTTTTTTTATGTACCGGCAATTCCTGCCGTTCACAGATGGCTGAAGGCTGGTGTCGGCATCTTCATGGAGAGGTGATCGAATCTTTTTCCGCCGGGATTGAAAAACACGGCCTGAATCCGTTCGCAGTCAAGGTGATGCGTGACGCCGGGGTGGACATTTCCGGCCATTTCTCAAAACTCATAGATGAACTTCCAACCGTGGATTTTGATCTGGTGGTCACGGTCTGCGGGCATGCCGATGTCAACTGTCCTGTGTTCCCCGGTCCTGTTCCCGTAATCCATCAACCCTTTGACGACCCTCCTCGTCTTGCCGCCAACATCACTGACAAGTATGAAAAAACAGCCTGTTACCAAAGGGTTTGTGATGAGATTCTTGCCTTTGTCAAAGAACTTCCATTGGTTCTTGCTGAATAAATTTTCTGTGTTTCTTGCCCTCCCATGAATTTGAGATAAAACACTTTCCTTTTTTCAATTCCTTTTTACTTTTCCTCCTTCCGCCCCTCAACCACCCCCTTTCCACAGTTATTTGTGAGCCAGGCCACTGTACAATTATCACCTCCCATGATGGGAAATTCGGGTTAACTAATTTCTAACATAGATATCATAAAACCCTATCACTATCGTAACCCGGCACTAATACAGGTCGTTTAGTTTGTTCCTCAGTTGTCTGAATGGTTTTTGACCAGCCATTCTTCTTCCCTTGAGCCGGGCTTATTTTGCCGGCCCGGCTCATTTTTTTGCATCTGCTGGGAGACGGCATGATTTCATTGCATAATGTAACGCTTGGCTACAGCGATATTCCAGTTCTCAGGGGTATTGACCTGCACATCAGCAAAGAAGAGTTTGTTGGTATTATCGGCCTGTCCGGGGCCGGTAAATCAACTCTGCTCATGTCGATCATCGGCAACATCAGGGTGCTCAATGGAACGTACCGGGTCTTTGAACATGACTTGAGCTCAATTAAAAAGAAAGAGCTCAGAGGAGTACGCTCCCGGATAGGATTTATCTTCCAGGGTTACAATCTGGTCAACCGCCTCAGCGTTCTCCATAACGTCATGAGCGGTATGTTAAGAAATATTCCTCTGGGGCGCTCGCTGATTAAGCTGTACTCAGGCAAGGAACTGGATAAAGCGTATGAATACATGCAGGTGGTCGGCATCGAAAAGCTGGCCATGAAGCGATGTGACGAGCTATCCGGTGGACAGCAACAGCGGGTGGCCATAGCCCGGGCTCTTGCCCAGGAGCCGGATATCCTGCTGGCCGATGAGCCGGTGGCAGCCCTTGACCCTAAAAGTGCAACCCAGGTGATGGACGTTCTGCGGAAGGTGAACGAGACCTACGGGGTGACGATCATAAGTAATCTGCATCATCTTGACTTCGCCCGCAACTACTGTAATCGTATAGTCGGCGTGGCCTCAGGAACCATTTCTTTCGACGGTTCTCCGCACCAACTGCTCAGCAACAACCTGGATGCAATTTATGAGAACGACACCTCTGAGATAAAAAATAAGGAAATTGCAGATATTATGGATCAGCTCCATGATGTTGTCCGGGTAAGGGCTGAAAACAAAAAATCTGTAAGAAAAAAGAAGATTGCCGCATAGTGCGAACGTCGAAAATAACAAATAAAGGAGACACAGCGATGAAAAGAGTAATGATGACCATAGTGGTCCTGCTGACCATGACCGCCTTGACCACTACCTCCGCTTTTGCCCAGCAGCAATGGCCCGATCAGATAACCTTTGGTGTCATTCCGGTGGCATCATCGCGCAACATGTCGGACAGCTTCGGCAACCTTGTCAACTACCTGGAAAAAGAACTTGGTATCAAGGTCAAGCTGCAGGTGGCCGGAGATTATGCAGGGGTTATTACGGGAATGCAGCATGGGCATATCGATATGGCCTATCTTGGTCCTAAATCATACGTTGAGGCGGCTACCCGGGCCGGTGGCGAGGCCGTTGCCGTTGAGGTGAGCAGCTCCGGAGTTGCCGGTTATCACGGTTATATCATCACCAAGGCCGGTTCCGGACTGAAATCACTTGATAGTTTAAAAGACAAAAAGTGGGCCTTTACCGACCCGCATTCCACCTCAGGCACCCTGGTCCCCACGGTTTATTTCAACGAGATCAACCTTGATCCCAACAGTTACTTTGCCAGAGTTCTCTACTCCGGAAGCCACGAGGCATCAATTCTGTCCGTTAAGGCCGGCAAGGTCGACGGTGCTTCCACCAATGATCTTGATTTCGAGCGTGGTCTGGGCAAGCATTGGAATACCGAGGACTTCAATATCATCTGGACGTCCGACCTCATTCCAGGATCTCCCATAACAGTTCACAAAGATCTACCCAGTTCCCTGAAGATGGCCATCAAGGGAACAATGATTGCCTACAACGATAAGGATGGACTGGAGAAGCTGAAAATAGCAGGCTATGCACCCGGTGACGACAAGATGTATGACGGCATTCGTGAGCTGATAGCCTTGAAAAAGGCACTCAAGAAAAAGCGGGTTGCCAAGAAAAATTAAGATTCTGTCGGCACAATGCTCTCCCCTGCACCGGTGGTAGCCGGTGCAGGGATAATAGACGATGTACTGTATCCCAAGCCGAAGGTCGAGATACAGTGAAGAAGTGTAAGAAAATTTTGATCTAACGTGATGAATTTTTGATTCTTTTGCAAGTAAATAGATTCTGCACACAGTGGAAATATAATGGATCTGGAACAACTGAAAAAAGAAGCATCGCCCTTTAAACTACAGACTCTGCTGACCCTGGGCGTTCTGACTGCTATCTACCTGGTGAGTTGGTCTAATACGGAGATGAGTGTTGGGGACCTCTATTCCGGCTGGGAGTATATGCGGTCCTATATTGTCGGAAATCCGGATATTGTCGGGTCCAGTTTTTTCCCGCCCGCTTTCATCCCGGCTGATATGAAACTCTATATCAAGGCAATGTTTGAAACCATTGAGATGGCAGTCATTGCCCTGGTTCTGTCCGTACTGGTCGGTTTCCCATTATCGCTTTTTTCTTCACGTAATATCCTGGAGATTCTTTTCCCCGGCCGTTCATTGGTTATGTATGCCATCCGCCGCAGCGTTTATTTCTCAGCCATGCTCCTGGCCAACGTGTTTCGCTCCATAAATGAAATCGTCTGGGCTCTGCTCTTTGTCTCCGCCGTCGGCCTTGGCCCCATGGCCGGAATTCTTGCCCTGGCTGTTCACACGGCCGGTGTACTGGCAAAGCTGCTGGCCGAAGGCAATGAGGCCATTGATCCCGGACCGGTGGAGGCGTTGACCGCTACCGGCGCCGGGTTTATGAAAATACTCACCTATGCAGTGTTGCCGCAGACCATGCCGCATTTTATCTCCATGATTCTCTACCGCTTTGAATCGGATGTGCGCAGCGCCTCAATTTTGGGATTTGTCGGTGCCGGCGGGATAGGTTTTTTTCTCTTTGATAAAATACGTGCTTTTGAAAATGCAGATGTCACGACTATTATTATAATAATTGTTATTACCGTCTGGTGCATTGACAAGATTAGTGCAACGGTCAGGAAGAAATTCATTTAGCCATGAGGTAACTATTCAGCAGCACCCCATCTGCACGTAATCAGGCCGACTCACATAGGCGGACTATAGATTCGCCGGCCTGATTGCGCACATCTGGAGCACTTCTGAATAGTTACACTCCGAGATAGCTTCAAGTTTACTGTAAACACCTAAATAGTTACGCCATGAACAGAGACAAACTTATTTTTTATCTACAGCGGGCTGAACCGGAGGAAATCTCCATTCTTTGTCAACAGATACGACAGCAGGCTGATATACGAATCATTCAGCAGCCCACCGAGCAGACCCTGATGCTGCCCCTTGTCGATCCTGTCAACCAGGGGAGTTTCTACGGTGGTGAGGTGCTGGTAACCAGTGCTATCGTCCGTGTCAACGAAGTGGACGGTTGGTCCATGATCATGGATGACCAGTCCGAGCTGGCCTGCAATATTGCCATTCTGGACGGCGCCTTTACAGCATGTATCGAAAAAAAAGCGATTAAAAGTCTTGCTGCAAAGGGCAGGGAACATCACGAACAGGATCTCCGCGACACCGAATCACAAGTTAGTGCCACCCGTGTTTCCTTTGACCTGATGTAGGTGAATTGTACGCACAGAGAATTCTCCCCTTTATTTACAGAGACAATGACTATAGACGTTGATATCGAAAGGCTGAATCGCAACAACTTCCGTAACTGTCTGGAAGCCCTTGCCAGACCGGGTTGCTTTTTCCAGGTTACTCCTTTTTTTGATTCCGGTTTGATGGCCCTGGCTGTCATGCTCCTCTACTCTGAGGTATGTTTTTACCAGCAGGCCGTAGGTGACTGGAACATGATCCGGGCCTTGACCGGTTCTACTTTGTCCAGGGCGGAAACCGCAGATTATCTTTTTATTGATGCACCGTCAAAGGAAGCTCTCATGGCAGCCAGGCCCGGAGAACAGCACAATCCGGAGTTCAGTGCAACCTGTATCTGTCGCTGTACCGATCTTGCAACCGGAACCCCGGTTACGCTGTCCGGTCCGGGAATCGATGGTGTAAAAAGAACTGTTCTTCCTGCATCGCCTGATTTTATCCATCTGCTGGCACAAAAAAACCTTCATTTTCCCCTGGGTGTCGATCTTTTTTTCATTAGTGACAACAACAGAATTCTCGGTCTTCCCCGCAGTACCAGAGTGGAACTGCTATGAGTTATGTGGCCATCAAGGGTGGTACGCAGGCCATCCGCTCTTCCAAACGTTTTTTTCGAGACTTCATCAGCCCCGTGAAAGGGATTAATGATCATGAACTGCAACAGGGGCTGATCTTTGCCTGTGACCGGATCATGGGCGAAGGGGCATTGTACAGTGAACACCTTGCAGCCGAAGCCCTGCGACGGACCGGGGGTGACCTGCTTGAGGCCGCCTTTTATCTTCGTGCCCATCGCTCTACCTGCAGGCGGATCGGTGATGCCGAACAGTTGAGAACTGATTCCATGCGCGTGTTGCGCCGTATCTCATCTACATTTAAAGACATTGAGGGCGGGCAGATACTTGGTCCCTCCTGCGATTATGTCATTCGCCTTTTTCGTGCTCGTGTTGAGGATAATGAAATCCTTTGTGACGCTCCACCCGTAAGCGGTCCGATACCCAGTGCGCTGGACAGTATGCGCCGCCGCGATCAGATCATGGTGCTTGAAAACAGTGAAACAGCACCTTTTGATGTGTCCCGTTCCTTTCCGCTGCCACCCTATCCCCGCAGTGCATTGATGCAGGTTATGGCCAGGGGAGAAACCGGATCCATGCTGGGGTTTGCCTACACCTCCATGCGTGGCTACGGCGATGTTCATCCCACCATAGGCGATCTGCGTATCGGTTACCTGACAGTTGAATTCACCCATCCATTCACCGGCAAGAGAATAAAGATCGGTGAAATAAGGGTGACTGGCTGTGAAACAGTCGGCTCGTTTAACCGTGACCCGAAAGACGGAAAATTGAGGCTGTCCACCGGGTTCGGCTTTTGTCTCGGGTTCAACGAGACCAAGGCCATTGCCATGTCCATCCTTGACCTGGCAATGCATCACAGCGGTTACTCAGTGGGCGGTGTTGATATTGCAGCTAATCCGGAAATTGTCATCCATCATGTGGACGGAATAGAATCCATGGGATTTGCCAACCATTTCAAGTTGCCTCATTATGTTACCTTTCAGGCAGATCTCCAGGTGCTGGACAAAGCAAAGGAGATGGCTGATGGGTAATCCAACCTTTGCTTTTATGGACGAGGATGCCAAAAAGGAGATCCGTCGCTCTCTGCTCAAGGCAGTTGCGCTGCCCGGTTATATTGTTCCCTTTGCCTCGCGGGAAATGCCTGTGGCCAGGGGGTGGGGCACCGGTGGCCTGCAGATTACCCTTTCCATCATTCTTGAGCATGATGTACTCAAAGTAATTGACCAGGGTTGTGACGGCTCGGTCAATGCAGTGAATATCCGTGACTTTATTACCTCCGTCACCAATGTCGAAGAGACGCTTAAAACCTCTGACTCAACCATTATTCAGACCAGGCACCGGGTACCGGAAAACAGATTGCAGGAGGGCCAGGTTCTGGTCTTTCAGGTTCCCTATCCTGAAGTGCTGACCACGGTGGAACCGGACACTGCAAACCAAAAGCAGATGCACGCCAACAGTGATTACTCAAAGCTATGGGTCCTGCTGTACGAGGACACAGCTCAGTACGGTGACAGCCGCATCAGCAACCGTTATCCGGTGCAGGTAAACGAGCATTACGTCATGGACCCGTCGCCGATACCAAAATATGACATTCCCAGGCTTAACAACTGTCCGGCTTTGCTCCTTTTCGGAGCAGGCAGGGAAAAGCGGATATATGCCATCCCGCCGTATACCAGAGTCAAGCCGTTGAAATTCGATGACCGGCAATTCAAGGTGGAAAACTTTCCGGGTATTGTCTGTGAACGCTGTGGGGCAAGTCATGTTTTTTTTGACGAGGTGCGCAGGGAAGACACCAGTCACTTTTTTTGCAGCGATACGGAATTCTGCGACCAGAATCTGGAGAATGGTGATGCTTCTTGAAGTTCGGGATGTAAGCAAAATATACGGGACCTCCTGCGGTCAGTGCTTAGAGCTTACCGGTGTAGAACAGGACAGGGCCATCTGTCCTCGCTGCGGCTCTGTTGTGGCGATAAACTCGATCAGTCTCTTTGCACAGAAAAACGAGATCCTTGGCATTGTCGGTGAATCAGGAAGCGGTAAATCCACCCTGCTGCAGCTCATCTACCAGGACCAGGTCGCCAGCAGCGGTCAAATATTTTTTAACAAACTTACCGATGAAAACGGCCAGCCGCTGAATATCCTTAAGGCCCCTCCGGCAACCGTTTCCCGTTTGCGAAGCAGGGAAATGTCCATGATCTACCAGAATCCCCAACTGGGCCTCAACTTCCTTTTTTCTGCGGGCGGTAATATTGCTGAGAAGATCATTGGTGCGGGAGAGCGGCGTTATGAACAGATCCGAAACCGGGGGCTTGATTTTGTTGATCGCATTGAGATGGAAACCAGCCGTATTGATGACTACCCGGAAGAATTTTCCGGCGGCCAGCAACAGCGAATCCAGATTGCCAAGGCCCTTTCCAGTTCTCCCCAACTGCTCCTGCTTGACGAACCAACCACCGGTCTTGATGTTTCAGTACAGGCCAGGATTCTTGATCTGATCAAGGAACTGCAACAGGAAATGGGTTTTTCCATGATCATCGTTTCTCACGATCTCGGGGTTATTAATCATCTTACTGATATCACAGTTGTTATGAAACATGGAACACTTGTGGAATACGGTCTCACTGACCAGATATTGGAAGACCCCCAGCATCCGTACACGCAGCTGCTGGTTTCAAGCATTTTATAATGTAACACCAGATAAACAGGTAACGGGAACTGCAAATGGGTCTCACCTCAAGTAGACAAAAAGAGCGGAAGACGGAAAGACAACCTTCAGGGAATCTTGACGACAGAATAAAGCTTGATGTACAGGATGTCGGCAAAACCTTTACCCTTCATAACCGCGATGGTGTCCAGGTGACAGGGTTTTCCGGAGTCAGCTTTTCAGTGAACATGGGAGAACTATTGGCACTGACAGGCCCAAGTGGTTCCGGGAAATCATCTGTTTTGAAAACAATCTATCGGACCTATCTGACCAACTACGGCTCTATAGTATTTCACCGGGCAGACGGTTCCGTGATTGACCTGGCATCGTGTACGGAAAGCCGGGTCCTCAAGCTTCGCAAACGTGAGATCGGCTTTGTCACCCAGTTTCTGAAAATACTCCCCCGTATCACAGCTCTTCAGGCAGTGGCCGCCCCGCTTATCGAACTCGGTGAGGAGGCACAACCAGCCTTGTACCGGGCCGCTGAACTGCTGAACCTGCTCGGCATACGTGAGGAGCTTTTTCATATATCCCCCCTCACTTTTTCCGGCGGCGAGAAGCAGCGGGTCAATATAGCCCGTGGTGTCATTGCACCCAAGGAACTCATCCTGCTTGATGAACCTACGGCTTCGCTGGATGAGGTAAGTTCCGACCGGGTACTGGACCTGCTTGTGGATTTGAAAAATAAGGGAATTGCCATGGTCGGCATTTTTCATGACAAGGGTAAAATTAAGCGTGTTGCCGACAGGGAATACAGCATAACCAGGGATGATGGCGCCAACCAGTCCCCGTCCTTCCAGGAGGCGGCATGATGCATGTAGTTTTACGTTCAAAACGGGTGCTCACAGACGAAGGTATACAGCCGGCGGATATCATTATTGGCCACGATATCATAGAAGAGGTTGCTCCCTATAAGTCGCACTCCGCCGCCTATGATTTGGGTGACCGGCTCATTGCACCCGGATTTGTTGATCTGCATTCGGATGCGATTGAAAAGGAGATCG
Organism: Thermodesulfobacteriota bacterium; assembly: GCA_034660835.1. GTDB lineage: Bacteria > Desulfobacterota > Desulfobulbia > Desulfobulbales > Desulfobulbaceae > Desulfobulbus_C. Next base: position 1,612 of record JAYEKB010000292.1, on the reverse strand, counting down.
AACCCAGGCCGGGTGCAGATTTTCCCATCCGTTCAGCTGTAGTGGAGCTGGATAAAAAATTGACCATGGCAGGCATCACCACAATGTTTCATGCCGTAGGATTTAACGATGCAGCTATTACGGGAAACCGCGGCACTGAAACGGCAGCACGTATCATTCGCCGGATAGATGAGGCCAATCGGGACCAATTGGGGGTTGACAATCTGATCCATGCCCGTTTTGAGGTCACTTCATTTGATTCCGTCAGCGCCATAAAGGAGTTGATTGAAAACAAATGCGTCCATCTGCTTTCCGTAATGGATCACACGCCGGGACAAGGACAGTTCAAGTCCATTGAAACCTGGAAACGGTTTCATTTGCCCGTCTACAAGTTATCGGATAGCCAGGCTGACGAGATTATCCGGCAGAAACAGCTGGATCAGAGCAGGGCGTATGAGGTGGTTAAAGATCTGCTGGCTTTTGCTGCTGATCATCATTTAATCCTGCTATCCCATGACGACGACACACCACAGAAAATTGATCTTATCGAGAAGCTCGGCATTACGGTTTCCGAGTTCCCTCTGGATGTAGATGTGGCAGCCTATGCAGGAGAAAAAGGCATTGCCACCGGCATGGGTGCTCCCAATGTGGTGCGCGGCAAGAGCCAGAGCGGTAATGTCTCGGCACGGGATCTGATTGCCGAAGGTGCCTGTGATTTTCTCTGTTCCGACTACCACCCTACCTCCATGCTGCAGGCACCCTATACGATTCATCGGGAACTTGGTATCAATCTCAACAGGTGCTTTGACATGGTAACCAAAACTCCCGCCCGGCTGGCCGGAATGGATGATCGTGGTGAGATTGCCGCCGGCAGACTGGCCGATCTATCCGTCATAGAAGATGCCGATATCCCGAAAGTAGTTCTAACAATGAAAGAGGGGACCGCCGTATATAATGGTATCGGTTGTCTCTGTCTGGAGCAATGATGATGTTCATTCAGGTGCATAATCCGGAGACCGAGGTTCACCTGGGAAAAGGCTCTTTTATTTCAGATAAAGCCCGTGTTATTCAATCCGGTATAGGCGATCATACGGAAATCCGGGACTACGTGGAATGCATCGAATCAAGCCTTGGTGATTACTCATATGTTATGGAGCGAAGTTCTATTGCTTACAGTCGAATCGGAAAGTTTGTCAACATTGCCTCGGATGTGCGGATAAATCCGGGCAATCATCCAATGCACTGGGTCAGCCAGCATCATTTTTTGTACAGGAGGCGGCAATACGGGTTCAATGAACATGATGACGGTGACTTTTTTGTTGAGCGAAAAGAGCAAAAAGTGACCATTGGGCATGATGTCTGGATCGGCCATGGTGCTACCATATTGCCCGGTGTGACCATTGGTAACGGTGCGATAATAGGAGCAGGCTCGGTGGTAACCCATGATGTGCAGCCCTACAGGATTGTTGCCGGTGTGCCGGAAAAGGAAATTCGCCTTCGATTTCCAGCAAAAATATGGCAGGCCATTGAGAAAATCAAGTGGTGGGACTGGGACCATCAGACCATTAAAGAACGTATTTACGACTTTCGTGACGTTGACCGTTTTCTTGCACTGTATGGCGTGGACAACTAA
>JAYEKB010000291.1:0-10805 GCA_034660835.1 Thermodesulfobacteriota bacterium | reverse complement strand
TGCGCCTTCGGCTTATCCACCCTACGCGTCAATGTGCAACTGTCAATTGTCCAATTTTGATGGATTTTGTTGATATATCGATGCTTGCAAACAAGGAAAACAAAAATTTTACGAGGTCTGTCTTCATTTCATCCTCCCTTTATTTGAAGACAATGTGTAAAAAAAGTAACATCAACCGTCTTTATGCAAATTTCCCGCCAAAAGAGAACTAACAGGAGCAAGTTCGTAAAAATAATGTAATCTACTTGAGTTATATGACTGTTTGTTGTTAACAAACTCTCTTCCTCAACAGATATTTTTAAATTAAAATTTTCCGAAAATACGGAAATTTCAATTTCCCGGAAAAGAGACTTTTTTGTAATCAATGCCAAATTGACCTTCTCTAAACATCTCTTAGCCGACCGTTTACCTGCCATGGGTTAGCCTTTCCTCATAATCTTAAACAGTTCCGTCGACGTGTAGGTGCACACGGTATTTACTCGAAATCTTCGAACTCGCTAATTAAAGCCATTCTGGCTTCCGGAGGTGATTGTGTGCTAATCCGGAATTGCGGAGATAATTTTCGCAGGAAAGAGACAGCGTGATGAATAACTTATTGGTATAATGGATTTTTTCTTTGTTGTGCTGAGTGGTCCATTTAGTATTGAAGTGATTTCTGTTCTATTTAGAGGATTATTGCGTTATCTACCAATTTGGTAGGGTTCAGATTACATTAAATTAGATCTTCAAGTGATACGATTGAAAACAACTGTTTATCAAGAACGGCGCTCCGGGAATGAATTTTCTGGAGGCGAAACGTGGACAACAAGCCTATGATCGGGTAGCTCATTTTCACTTTTCCAATGGAGCTCAAATAGAACGGATCAATTGGGCTGGAAACCTTTCTCTAACTAGTGTGCGACAATCTGCCGGGATTATGGTTAATTACCTCTATGCCCTGTCCCGTATTGAGAAAAATCACGAATTATACACAGGACAGGGCAAGATAACGGCTTCGACTGCTATCCGCAGGCTTGTGAGAAAATGACCAGGCCGGGCTCCCCCTACCAGGAAACGTCTATCCTGTAGGGGGTAATTGTCAGGAATACAGGGAAATAAATCATGACCAAGATACTGGTGATTAATGGCTCATACCGGGATAAAGGAATTACCGATCAAGTCATTAAAACGATGACTGGGGCACTGGTGACAGCTGGTGCGGAGGTCGAAATTGTTCTTCTGCGTAACTATCCTCTCGAGTTTTGCTTTAATTGCCGAGAGTGTACTCAACAGCCAGGAAATATGCCGGGTGAGTGCATTCAACTCGACGGCATGCAGGAATTGATCAACAAAATAGAAGAGAGTGATAGTTTTATCCTCGCTTCGCCCACAAATTTTGGGTCAGTCACTGCGATTTCTAAGCGCTTTATGGAAAGGCTTGTAGTTTATGCCTATTGGCCATGGGGTATGAATGCTCCAAAGTATCGCAAAGCGAATGTCCCAAAGAAAAAAGCCGTGCTTATTTCCTCATGCGCAGCTCCTGGATTTTTAGGTCGCCTGGTCTTTGGAACGTACAAACAACTTAAAACGACTGCTCACACTATTGGTGCTAAAACCGTTGGCACCCTTTTTACGGGTTTAGTTGCCAAAGACCCACACCATAGGTTATCGGAAAAGGTTCAGGCAAAAGCCAAAGCTTTAGCAGTGGAATTGCTATAAGTAGAATCAAATGCTCTGCTTCGGGCTATTTTTGCTGTTGGCTGATACCCGGCTCCTAAAGCATGTTTTCAGGAAGAATCTTAAGCTTCTGTTTGTCTGACAACGTTTGTCCTTGCCACGGCACGTCTGTTTACATGCCTGCATCTGATGATAGGGTGGTTTTTTGGGATCTCGCATCAAGCTCCACGTCTTTTACTTGAATTAGCCGCTAAATTTCAACAGCACCTCTTTCAAACTCTTTGGAGAACCGACCACGGTAACCCGGTCGCCGGTTTCGAGTTGCATGTAACCATGGGAGATAAGCACCTGGTTGTTGCGCTTGACCGAGAGAACCAGTGTATCCAGGGGCAGGGTCAGGTTACGCAGCGGCACACCATGCAGGTCAGGATTGCGAACATAAATATCCTCTATTTCCTGGTTCTCCTCCATACCCAGCAGCAGGGATGTTGCAGCAGGAGAGCGGACAAATTGATCAAGCAGGCTGACAAACGCGCTGCCGGCATCAACAACCGTGGCAAACATTTCATGGAAACGGTCGAAGTTTGCTCGATCCTGCAAGCGTACAATGAGATTTTTTGTGCCAAAATGGTCATTTAAAACCTCGCAGATGCGATAATTTTCCTCATCCGAAAGCAGGGCGACAATGGTATGCATTTCTTCCACCCCAAGCCGCTGTAATACCACTTTATTCAATTCGTCAAAACGGATAATTTCAATATCGGCAGGATCGGTTACCACCATAGAATCGTCAGATGGCACAGCAATTGTCACCTGCCAGCCATGAGAAAAAAGTTTTCTGGCAAGGGCGATGGACTGCCTTTCCAGCCCAAAAATAATCGTTTTTCGTAATGTTTCGAAATCCTGAATATCCGTAACCGGATATGCTTCTCCTGCCCGATGAATCGCCCACTTACATAGAATCGGTCCGATAAGTTGATTAACGATGATGACTGCAATCATGAGCGCGGCAAAGGGAGTTCCCCATTCAGGAAATTCAGCGGCTACCTGTTTGGCAAGTCCAAGACCGACCCCTGCCTGGGTGACATAGGTCATCCAGCTGATCCGGTTATGCTGCACAGGGTCGCCTGCAAGCATGCCGCCGCAGAAAGAGCCGATAAAGATGCCTGCCAGCCGGACTGCAACCAGGCAAAGAGCAATGGGCAACAATAACACCAGGATGTCAATGGCCAGCGATGCCCCGGTCAGGGTAAAAAATACCACATAAACGGCCGGACCGATGTCTTGTAGAATTTTGCGAAACTCTGCTCGATAGTCGCTGTAGTTGGTGGCAATGAAGCTGCCGACCATACAGATAAGCAGGGGCTCCAGCAGGATCTCGTACGGTAGTTCGGCATGGGTGATGGTGCGGATTTTAGCAGAGAGAATAAAAATCCCATATCCGCTCAGTAAAATGAATCCTGTTTTGAGCAACCTTTTAACACGCAGGGAAAGAATGAATTGCAGCAATTGAGCCAAGCAATAGCTTAAAAGTAGAGAAAGTGTCAGCTCTATGCAGAGGACAATCAGCAGTGCAGGCGAAAACCCGAGGCCGGTCAACAGGGCATCAGCCACGGAGGAATTTATGGCAAACAGCACGATGACCACCACATCACTTGCCATGGTAACGCCGAGTACGGTCTGGGTAAAGGGACCTCTGGCACGCAGTTCATTGACAACTGCAATGGCCGAAGAGGGGGACCGGGCAATCAGGATGGCACCGGCCAGCATGGCCACAGCGAGTTTGCCCAGCGGCTCCATTTCTTGCATAAAAGGTATATAATCAGCCAGCAGGAATACAGCGGCGCAGCCTAAAGGAAAGGTTCCGGCAACAATGCACAGTGTTACCCATGAAATGCTGATAAAACGTTTTTTCAATTCTTTGAGGTACAGCTCACTGCCGGCTGCAAAGGCAATAAAGGCCAGGGATACCTGGTCGATAAAATGCAGTTTCCGGACAGCTTCAGCTGAGATAAAGTCAAGGACAAAGGGACCGGCCAGGATGCCGGTAAAGAGGAAGCCACTGATCAGGGGAAGCCGGACCAGAGTAAAATAACGGCCGATCTGCCCGGCGGACAGGGCGATCAGCACAAAGGAAAGACAAATGAGTAAGGTCTCCATACTGGAACCGGTTCAGATTAAATTATCTGGGTTTAACAGGTTTGATCGTCAGAATTATCATAGTAAACATAACGTTTGGAACTGCCAAACGAAAAGCAAGGATGAGTGAGCATTCTTCCAGTCTTGCTTTTTTATGGATCATAACAATAAAAAAAGCAGGTAGAGACAAAGTGCGAGATAAGAGAGTCCTACCACCTTCCATCTTCCCATGATTTTTTCCGATCTGCGCAGCTGTGGAACTAATCTGTGCAGGTAGAAGTTGAGTCTTCCTTGTTGTGGATGTTGCCATTCTTTTTCCTGTAAAAGCCTCGTTACTGTGAGTAAAATACAGTCAAAACCGGTTTGTTTCTTTTGCTCATCAGTCGGATGTTTTTTACTGGAAGAGATCCGACGCCAGACAATAAACAACAGACAGCCGCCTCCAACCGGCCATAGTGCATGCCAGAGTTTCATTCCTGCAAGGGAATGGCTCGCAGAGCTCCTGGCCGCAGGCCATACCCAGAGGGTTATTGCTGCTGCAATGAAACTGACGGTGAAAATTATTTTGCTCTCTGCTCTACCTGGATTGCCGGTACCTTCAGTGCGCTTGAGTACAAATATGAAGTGCAGCATGAGCAGGGTTGTACCCATTGCTGTTATGGGCAGGAAAAAGGTGCTCAGGCCATACCAGGGCTCACCGAGGGTTACAGCCAATTGCTTAAACGCAGTCTTGGTAATTGCACCGCTGGTAAACGGCAGCCCTGCCAGGGCCATGGCAGGCAGCAGAATGGCGGCCATCTGCAGGCGCGACAACGCCCCGCCTTGCCGTTTTGCAAGATCATAGCCAAAGAACAGACTGCTTTTTGCCAGGGAATGATGCACGACATACAGGATGAGCACCGGCGCGGCATGGAGTCCTGCGTTATGATCAAGAAGACCCAGGCCGAAAATAACGGTTATCAGCCCCATCTGGCTGATGCTTGAGCTACCAAGCACAGCTCCGGCCTGTTTGCGGTTCAGGCCGATGATGACCCCGTACACAGCGGCAAGCGCGCCGGCAGCAATAAACAGTAACGCTTCTTCAGGACAGGAGGTCTTGCCAAGAGGCAGGAATCGCAGCCAGCCAAGGATGCCTGCGTTGACCATGGCTCCGGCAAGAACAGCAGCAGCGGGGATGGGCGTGGCCTGGTAGGCAGGCATCAGCCAGCTGTGCAGAGGAAAGGCGCCGATTTTGACACCAAAACCGATAAACAGAAGAGCAAGGGTCAGGGGCTGGTAAGGAACTCCTGCAATATCTTCAATGGCCAGGCTTCCGGTGTTGTGTACCAGGATAATAAGCGCTGTGCACAGGGCAACTTCGCCGATCATCACCAGGGTGAGATAGACCCGTCCGGCTTTTGCGGCTTCATCGGTCCCTTTATGGACCACCAGACCGTAGGCGGCAAAACTCATCACGGCAAAAAAGAGATAGTAACCGAGCATGCCTTGGGCAAGGATGAGTCCGAAGTTACCTGCCATGGCAGTCAGAAAGAAAACAAAAAAACGTGTCTGATTGCGGTCATCTTTAAGCAGGCTGCGGGAGCTGAAGCAGGACAGAAACCAGATGAAGGCGGCGAGACAGAGGAAAATGCGTCCGGTTTCATCAAGACCGATGCGGCCGCCCATGAAGAACCAGCCCACTTCCACGACCACATCAATCGGTGCTGTTAAGGCAGTAAAAAAGGCGGGCATAACAGCCCATGGGAGGAAACGTATAACTGTTCTTGCAAGTGGTGTGCAACATAAAGCTGCCATCAACAGGGGTATTCCCGCCACCAGTGACAGCATTAAAGCATGGAGTATGGTCTGAAGGTTAGCAGAGATCATAGGCCGTACTCCCTGACGATGAAACGAACCCAGGCCAGTGGACTGATCTGAGCATTGGCTACCAAACCTGCGACCATGACGATGAAGGCGGTAACAAGCGGAGGTACAAGCAGCATTAAACGAGTTTCAAAGCGACTAATGTACTGCTCTTCAGGCCATGGTCCCTGCTGTTTGCCAAACCAGGCCTTAGTCAGGATCGGTAGGAAATAACAACCGTTCAGCAAGCTGCTCACAGCCAGTACAACCATTACCCACCAGGTTCCGGCAGCAAGACCGCCCAGGCCGAGATACCACTTGCTGACAAAACCAACAGTCGGCGGGATACCGATCATGCCGAAGGCGCCAATGGAAAACGCTGTCATGGTAAGCGGCATGCGGCGAGCAACACCGCTCATTTCACTGATACGATGGATGCCAAGGGTTTCGGCGAGGTTGCCTGCGCAGAAAAACAGGGTGATTTTCATTAACCCCTGGTGCACGAGATGGACCAGCCCGCCAACAACTGCCAACGGCTGATCAACCAAGCTCATTCCCAGGGCAATATAGGACACCTGACTGATGGTGGAAAAGGCAAGCCGCCGTTTGAGGTCATCCTGCTGCAGTGCACGGACAGAACCATAGAGGATGGTGATGGAGGCGATACCACCAAGCAGGGGCAGGACTCCGAGAAGCAGCAGGTTATGGGCACCGTATACATCAAGGACAATCCTGATAATACCAAAGGCCCCGGCTTTGACCACCGCTACCGCATGCAACAGGGCGCTCACCGGTGCCGGCGCAACCATGGCCTGCGGCAGCCAGCCATGGAGAGGAACAAGTGCGGCCTTGACTCCGACGCCGATTATCAGCAGGATAAAGATCAGGACCAGGACGGTGCCGTGGGTGTCGATAAACGAAGAAGAAAACCCTGCTGCCATGAAATCAGCGGGTCCAACAACGGCCTGTAGCGAGATAACGGCAACGAGAAAGACAGCACCGCCGCTGAGGGCATAGATGAGATAGTTGCGGCCGGCCCGCAGGGATTTTTTCGTGCCACGATGGATAACCAGCGGATAGGTAGTCAGCGTGAGCATCTCGTAAAAGAGGAGAAAGGTGACCAGGTTGCCGGCCAGAGCAATGCCGATGGTCACAGTCACACAGAGACTGAAATAGCCGAAAAAGTGGCTGCGGTTGGGTGAGCCCTCAAGATAGCCCACCGCATAGACTGTGGTCAGCAGCCAGAGTACGCTGGACAGGGTGGCGAACAGGGCAGACAGCGGGTCACCATTTAAGAGCAGTTCTACACCCGGGATTATCGGTATCCGGATTTCAAAGCTGTGGCCGAAATATATCCCTATATCCATGACCAGGATCAGTACTATCTTAATGGTTGATCCCAAGAGGTTGAGAACGGTGCGCAATCGATGTTTTTTCTCGGGCAGCCCAAAGATGATGATGCCGGGGATAAATGAGCTGAGCAGTATGGATATCAGAAGCCACTGTCCCCAGTTCATGGCAATCCTCCCGGAAATATCTGTGCAAGGGAAGTACTGCCTGTGGCCAGAATGTACAGGGGCCAGGAGGCGGCCAAGCCGAGAAACAGGGAGATTAAGGCAAGAGCCAGGGCCGGCCATTCCAGAAGCGGGGAAAGGGGTTCGGGTTTTTTAAATGCAAATCCTTCGGGAATAACAAAGAAGCGGGACATGACCCGGAATACGTAGATCGATGCCAGCAGACTTCCGACCATGATCACCAAGGCCCACCACCACTGGGAGGAGGCCAGCGACGAGGTGAGCATCAGCCACTTGGCAATAAAGCCACCCGAGGGGGGCAACCCCATAAGGCTGACCCCGGCAATGCCGTAAGCAAAGACCGTGATCGGCAGGCTGGATCTGACCCCGCTTAAGTCCTTGATCCGGTCATGACCGAGATGCAGAAAGACAGTACCGGCAGCCATGAACATAGCTGATTTTGCACAGGCATGGGCCAGGGCCATGAAGATGACGATGGACCAAACCTGTGCACCACCATCTACTCTGGCCAGTGGAAAGGCGATAAACAGGTAACCGAGCTGGGACACGGTGGAGTAGGCCACCATCAGCTTCAGTCTTTGCTGGCGCATGGCCTGTACCGCACCCCAGAGAATTGCAACCGCACCCAGCACTCCCATAAAGTTCAGGGCCGGAATTGTAATGATGGAGGCAAACACTTCAAACCAGAATCTGAACAACAGGTAAAATGATCCCTTGACCACCAGGGCGGAGAGGATGGCGCTTACCGGGGCCAGGGCATTGGCATGGGCCGGGGGTAGCCAGAAATGGAGGGGAAACAGGGCGGTTTTCAGCAGCAGGCCAACGCTCATCAGAGCCAGGGCAGCACGCATGCCCGGTCCGCCTGCAGTAAAATTTCGCAGTACATCCAGATCCAGCACTCCGCATGACCTGTAGAGAAACACGATGCCCAGCAGGTAGGTGAGTGATCCCAGCAGGCTGACCATCAGGTAGCGAAAGGATGCAAGCTGGGAAGCGGGCTTTCCGGAAAGAGCAGCCAGGGATGCGGCGGAGATACCGATAAGTTCAAGGGTTATATAGAGATTAAAGATATCGTTTGATAGAAACAATCCATTTAGACCTGCCAGCAGCAGCATCCAGAGGGGCCAGAAATAGCGTTGCTGCCGTTGATGACGGACGGGTTGTCTAGGATCAGCGATACGGTAGGTAAAATATCCCCTGGCGTACAGGGTGATGGCAAGGCCTGTAACTGCGGTCATCAGCAACATAAGCAGAGCAGGACCATCGGTTCGCAAGGTGATACCGAGCGGTGGTTGCCAGCCGCCCATATGGCAGCGCATGGGGCCGAAAATAAGGAGTTGGCAGGTCAGAAAGCAAACGGCAAGGAGGTTGGCCAGGGCCGCGGCTAAAGCAATGGTAAAGGTTTTGTGGCTGAACAGAAAACAGAGCAGGCCTGCGGTCAGGGGTAGAACAATGGGACTGATCATCCATGATGGAGCACCGAATTGGAAAACCGTCACTTGCTGGATTCCTCAGGAACCTTTCCCTGTTTTTTTCTTCCCAACAGGTTGAGGTTTGATGTTTCCTGCACCCGGCAGGCCAGGATCAGGGCAAGGGCAGTGACACTCACCGAGACTACAATGCCGGTCAAAACCATGGCATGAGGTACTGGATCTATGTTTCCCTGTCCCAAAGGTGTGTAAGCGGTGGCGATAAGGATCAGAAAAACTCCGGTGGACATGACGTTGACGGCCAGGATTTTTCGCAGTGGATGGGAGTGGATAATAAGGGTAAAGATTCCCATACCAAAGAGTATCAGTCCTGTCAGGCTGTACAGCAGGGTTGTGATCATGGTCTACCTTCTTCATCACAGGTTTGGCTGGCCGGGTTGTATTTCTCCCGGGCTTCACCTGCAGGACGGCCACCGGCAAATAGCGATGCCAGGGTAAGGCCAATGGAGATGGCGCAGGCGGCCTCGATGATCAGGATCAACCAGCTGGCCGCCCCTTCTGGGTAGCCCATCAGGTCACCGGTTAAAAACAGGCAGAAAAGGGCGACCCCGACAAAGAGCAGTGGTCCAAGCACAAGGCCAATGCGTAGCAGCCGGGCAGGGGTGACACGCAGCCAGGGCAATTCGGCCACCAGCATCAGTACTCCGGCAGCACCGAAAATGGCGCCGCCTTGAAATGCACCTCCTGCCAGGTGGCTTCCCTGCCATACAAGGTAGGACGCAACCAGGCACATGAGGGGGGCAAGCAGGCGAACGACTCCCATCAGCACCGGGCTTGTATTCTTCATCTGTTCAGAAAAAGGAGCCCTTGTCAGTGACCAGGCGCCGATTACGGCAAGCAGCAGTACCATGACCTCCAGCATGGTGTCATAACCGCGAAAGTTAAGCAGCACCGCTGTCACCGGGCTTTCCACCCCGCTGAGCTCCTGCAGCCGGGCTACAGCATCTGCGAGCCCGGGGGTGTTGCCGGGAATGGTCCAGAGAATGGTACAAAGCAGCGTAATCAGGCAGATAATCAGCAACAGGAGCAGTCGCTGAAAACCATCAAGTCGTTTGTGTCTGTTCCTGGTCCGGCTCATGATCGTCTCCTCTATTTTCATCGCTGTCCAGTCGTCGTTCACCTTTTCGGGTTCGGTTCATACGTCTGAGAGCGGAAAGAAAAAGCGGTCCTGTCAGTCCGGCGCCCAGAGCTGCCTCGGCCAGTGCTACATCCGGCGCCCGCATCCTGACCCAGGCGAGAGCCATCAACAGGCCAAAGGAAATAAAGAGGACAACCGCCTTGAAGATGTCTTCGCTGCCCAGCAGGCGCCAGGCAAGCCATAGCAGGGTGAGGACCAGCATGATGTCAAAGAGTGTGAGAATGTAATAGATCATGTTCGTGTCCACGGCTGAATATTTTTTTGCATGGCGCTTCGAGCTACGAGGTGACAGGAGGCAGAACTTGCGATCAGAACCAGCAGCCAGATGAGCAGGAGTTTTGCCGTTACAGCCCAGCTGCTCGACTGGAGAGCAAGGCCGCAGACAATGCATCCGAGGCCGACATTATCCGCCTTGGTAAGTGCATGAAGCCGGGTGTAGATGTCTGGAAAGCGAATCAACCCCACAGTCCCGGACAGGAAAAACGGCAGTCCGAGGATGATGAGCGCAGTGCCGCTATGGTACAGTATTTCCATATTTTTTTGGTCTTAACTATGCCAGGTACGCCTCACAAAGGTCATAGTAGCCAGTGCCGCCAGCAGGGCAAAGACGAGGGCGATGTCGAGCAGCACGGGGTTGCCCATACCTGTACTCAGCAGCAGCAGAATCGCTACGCCACAGGTACCGAACAGTTGTGCCGTCATCATTCGGTCTGCAGCGGTCGGGCCTCTCAGTATGCGAAACATACCTGCGGCAATGGCTGGCAGCAGAATCAAGGCAAAGATCGTGTGCATCCAGCTCATTGACTTTCCTCTTTTTCTGGTGATATGATCATCAGGGCGGCAACATGGTATTCAAGACCCTGGATGTTTGCCCAAATGGGCAGGCCTCGGTCAAGGGTGTGAATGGTTACCCTGTTGCCATTTAGATCGGCACTCAGGGTACCGGGGAGCAGGCTTATGGTATTAACAAAAAATATTCTGGCTGATCCTTCAGGCAATAGAGTG
>JAYEKB010000290.1:0-10832 GCA_034660835.1 Thermodesulfobacteriota bacterium | reverse complement strand
CCAGAGTCTGCGGGTCGGGCTCACGCCAGCGCTTCCATTTCTTAAATGCAGGATAATCTTCCCGCATCAGATGGGTACCAAAGTCCATGGAAACCCAGCCGGAATGACAGGCAGAACACTGCATATTCTGAACATGACCGGCAATGGTATGGGCCACAGGCTGTTTTTCCGCGTTCGCAAGCTGCGGAATCACATGTTCCTCACCAGTAACCTTGGAGGTCAGTACCATGCCCTTGTCACTCTTCTTGACATTGGCAAGCTTGGTGCCCTTGGCAGTTACCGCAACCTCATCTCCGGCCTTGGCAGAAAAATTGGGATTGGACTTAGCCGCCTTAAGTGCTGCATCGCCCTCTGCCAGTGGAGCAGTTTTGGCAACCGCATCCGGTGTTCCATGACAGGTGTCACAGGTCACTTCCGTGGCCTGATGTGCCGCTGCCATTGTTTCACCGTTACCCATCATTTCAGAACCGGTATGGCAGTCAATGCAGGCCAGTCCAGCCTTGTAATGGATATCAGGCATCAGGGTATGATGATCGATACCGTAAGGTGCTGGCGGTGCATTCCACTTGTAGCGTGGCGTGCGGTACATCTTTTCAAAATCATGCTCAAACAGACCAATGTACTCGGTACCAACCCTGTTGCCGCTGTGACAACGCACACACTGTGTCGTAGGAATGGCAGTGGTCAAACGATGTTTTATCGGATAGCCGCGCTTGGAAAGCGCGCCAGCGAGATCCATCTTCAGCTTGGCATTACCCGCCTTTTTATCGTTAAATTCCTTCTGAGCAGCCTGAATGGCCTTATCACCGGACATGGTCTGACCGTCATTGGCATAGATCATATGACAGGCGGCACAACCGGTTGCCCGGTAATCGCCGAGACGATGCGGGGCCGGTGAGTTGATATGGCAGCGCAGACATTTCTTGCGCAGCATATCGTCCACCAATTGACCGGATTCCTTCTCAGTGGGAATCAGCTTGGTTCCCCCCTTGCCGTTAACACTATACGTCGCGTCAACAGAATCCTGGGCACCCCAGGCGTAACGAGTGGCGTTGATCTCACCGGCTGAAGTAGCCATCAGAGAGGTTTCCACCTTATGCAGCTGGTCGGCATGACAATCGGCAGTACCACAGGTCTTGCCAACCACTTTACCATCCGACGGATTAGCAAACATGTCCTTATGGGCTGCCGCCGCGTCCGTGGCCTTATCATCACCCTGATGACACTGCACACAGGCGAAATCATGGGTGCCTGAAATTGCCTCAATACCCTCATGACAACTCAGGCAGGCACCACCCTTGGTGGCTGCTTTTACTCCGGCAAACACTTTATCCACCGGAAATTTAATATCAAAATACTCTTTCTGCAGTTGTTTATTTCTTGGTTTATCCCAGGCAAAGGGAACACCTTCCGGCGTTACCTTCATCATCGCACCGTCCACATCCTTCATGGGCAGTTCGAAACGGCGGGCATCAGCAAAATCTGAAGCATCATCGATCTTTTTCAGCGGGTATTGCTTGCCGCCGACGTCAATCATTTTATCTTCAGCAATACTGGAGGTAGCGGCCATGCCAAGGAGCAGGGCGCCTGTCCCACAAACCGCCATAATTGTCGCAAGTTTGTTTTTTCTCATTCGTGCATCCCCCCTTATTTAGCTGCAGCCGTGGCTTTTTCTATAAAGGCATCCTTCTGACACTTGGTCGGGAAGTCTTCATACGCCTGATAAATATCCTGGTAAATCGGATCGTCATAGCCATCATGACAGGACAGACAGTTACCAACCTTCAGAATACGGTTAATCTCAGCCTGATTAAAAGGCCGGGCTCCAACATGGGAGGTGGAAGCGATCTGGTTACCCTGCGGTGTTGCCATCACGTCAAGCGGGAAGGCAGCAGACAGGCCGGAACGATCCATCTCATAGGTATACTTCATATTATCCTTGTTGCCGCTTGGATCCGGGTCAATATTCAACTGACCGGTTCCAAGCCCCAGAGACTTGGGATTTAAATGGCAATCCTCACAGGAACGAACCTCGGTTCTGACCGTATGGGTAAAAACCGGGTTGGTTGCAACAGAAGAGTAACCTTCGGCAGACTGGAAGACAAAGTTGTCAAAGTCACCAATGATCTCGCCTTTGTCATTCACCGCATTAAAAAAGACCTGGCAGCCGGGCACATAGGTATTGACAAGTCCCTTGGCAGAGATACCGAGCAGCGGAGTGTCGTAGCGGACATAGGTCCTGAACTCAGGCCACTTACCGGCAGATTTCTGAAAAGTCAGTTTGTCTTTACCCTTGGCAGTCTGGTCATAGTTGTCATGGCAGCCGTAACACTGTGAAGTGTGGCGGGCATGACAGGCCCAGCATTCCATTCGTTCCTGATGTTGTGGGATAGAATGGACGCCCTTCTTGTTGGTAATAATGGGCATCAGATGCTCGCGGCCATCAAACTTGGAGAGCAGGATCGGCTCACCGTCAATGATTTTTGCGTTGGTGTACTTGTTACCACGGGCCGTAACCACCATCTCATCGCCAACCTTGTTCTCGTAGTTGGGTGAGACCATACCAAGACGGATAACACGATCATCAGGATCGGTTATTTTGTTGGTGATGATACCTTCTTTATAGGTGCCATGGCAGTCCTGACAGCGAACTTCAGCCTGCTCATGTTTTTTGGAGTAGAGGTTGCCGTCGCCCATGGTGTCAAACTGGGTGTGACAGTCAATACACTCCATACCCTTCTCATAATGAACATCCATCATCGGAGTATTGTAGTACTTACCGTGGTATTTCTCGCTGGAATGTTTACCAGCCATAAACGGGGTGCCGTAGAAATCAGACTCAACCCGACCTTCGTAGCTTACACCAGTACGTCCGCCACGGTTATGGCAATGAATACACTGCTCTGCCGGAATCGAGATTGTAATCTGATGTACCTTACCATGTCCCGGCTCATCTTTGGGAATAGTGGGGTCAGAACCCTTATACATACCGTCGTTGTCATAGAGGACATGACAGGCCGCACAACCTTGGGCACGATAATCAGACGGAGCCTGTTTACCCTCGTTCCAGAAATGACAACGGGCACAGGACTTGCGCCACTGGGAGTCGGCATTCTCACCCTCAATCCGCATGGGATTGCCCATATCGTCTTTAGTGATGATGTTGCCGTCGTCATCGGTTTCAAGATCCTTTGCAGAAAAGACCGGCAGGGTGTCCATTTTATCTACACCGCCGCGATGCGCAGGCACATAATCGTTGTCATCCATACCTACGCCGGAATACTTGGAAAACTTGGAAGGCTGGGCAGCGTACTGATAACGCAGGGCACCGGAGATACCGGACTGCAGCCCCATAACCGTACGCCGAACACGGTAAACATGGTTCCTATCTTCCTGCTCATGACCGTCATGACAACCGGCCAGACCACAGGATTTTTCAAGAATACGCAGGTTGGCAGGATTACGATCCCCCTTCATGGAACGGGCTGCAATCATGTTGGAATGCGCCTCTAACTTGATCAAAGAATCAGGCTTGTCACTACCGTGACAGATCGTACAACCAAATTCTTCAATGGTGTGAAAGGCTGACATCTGTTCAATACCATCATGACAGGTCAGACAGCTCTCTTTCACCTTGCCGCGTTTCTCTGTATTCGGCATTTTTGCGTCGTCAATGACTATGGATTTTTCCACAAGCTCTTTCTTCATCCACATGTCTTTTTTGTCAGGCTGCTTGGAAGCCATCTGCTGGTTGTACTTTGTCTGCCATTTTTTCCACTCCGTGGCCGGATCATCTGCAGCATCGGCTGAATTAATACCAGCCAATCCGAAACAGACGAACGTGGTCACCGCCAGAGACAGCAAAGTCCGTGCGTGTCTGTTGCTTTTTTCCATGCAAGTCCCTCCCTTTTTAGGACCTTTGGTAATGTTGACTCTTTAGCATTTTGCATTCATCATGCCCCATGCATCTGCACTGCTTGCCTCGCAGCTATTCACCCTCCTTTTTTGAAAAAAAATGTTTACCCGGCTCTCACCAGGCTGTTCTTCCTTCCAACAGTAAAAAAGACATTAAATGTGTTTACCAGTTTTTAGTTGCCTTACACTTACAGAGATCACGCAGTTTCAGAATAAGTGATTTGATCTTGTTGTCATTATTCAGTGCAGCTCCCCAGGGCGGCATCAAGGTGGACTTAGCCACTTCGACACCTCCAAGGTTAATGGTGTCAAAGAGTTTCTGGTCATTCCGTTCAGACATGAACTTGGCATCAGTATGGTTTGCAGGTTTGACTATGAGTTTATGGGCATTAAAACCATTGCCGTCACCTCGTATGCCATGGCACGGCGTGCAGTAATGTCCATACAACTCGATTCCCCAGGCAAGACTTGCTTCCCTGTCTTTGTCAGGATCCGGGGGCAGTTGCTGCTGAACCTCAGCTTGTTTTTCTGCAGCCACATCCTGCCCGGTGGCTCGGGACTTCGTAGCGATGACCACCAGGGCCAAACCAACAAACACAATAGATGCCAAGCACAGATTTACCCGTATTGTATTATCTGAAAACCTACCAGCCATGTTAATTCCCTCCCATCTGCTGGGCCTGCTTGAGCAGTTGTTCATCTTCCCACCGTTTTTTGATTTGGTGCCATACGCCCGGCGAGACATCTGCAAAACCCATCAACAGGTTGGACAGTTTTTCAGCTTCATCCGGGTACAGCTCAAAATTCGGCATCTGGATATCAGGGATAAAGGCCTGTGGATTTTTCAGCCACTTGGCAACCCACTCACCACGCAGCCGGTTGCCGAGATCACTCTGATCAGGTCCGATAATTCCTCCCTCACCGTTCCAGGCATGACAGGACTGACATGAAAATGTCTGCCAGAAAAACTTCCATGCCTCCTCGGTATCAGCCTCGGCAATCTCTTTTTTCTCGGGCAGATAATGTGGGTAGTCAGCCTTATTTGCCTCTGCAAAAAAGGCGGCAAGTGTTTCAGCTTGAGCAGTATCAAAGCCAAAGGTGGGCATCCTGGTAGGTTCAATACCGTCCGGACGAATTTTGTCAGGATTTTGCAGGAAATCGACCAACCACTCAGGATTAACACGCTCTCCCTCAAAACCGAGATCCGGACCGATCGTACCGCCTGAGTCACCTATCTTGTGGCAGCCGCGGCAGTTATTCTGTTCAACAATCAGCTCGCCGTGTACATGTGGTGTAGATGGATCGTCCAACACTTTGACATAGTCGCGGGGAATATCAAACTCACGAATGGAAAGAAGAAAAGTCAGCAGTGCCTCTGTTTCTTCATCATTAAAACCGAATTTCGGCATCAGGGTTGGCATTTCCTTTGTGTTGAATGCCCTGGGATTTTTGATTTTTAAGGTCAACCAGTCTGAAAGCCTATGAGGGATATCGGTTTCGGCAAAAACAAGCTCATCAACCCGTTTCACGCCAATACCGTCATGCGCCGGTGCATTATAACCCAAAGCAAACTCATCAATCTTATGACAGCCGGTACAGCCCTTGTCACGGACAAGTACAAGGCCTTTTTCTATCAGTTCAGCACTTGCATCCAATTTTGATGCGGAGGCCTCCTCTTTTGCAAGACTCGCCAGATAGGCTGTCAGCAACTGAGCATCCTCATCCGGAACCCGCAGGTTGGGCATGGCCGTCTCGGGCCAGTATTTTTTCGGGTCTTTAATCCAGGCATAGAGCCATTCAGGGGTCATCTTTTCCCCGGCTCTGGACAGATCAGGACCAAACCCTTCATCCTTGCCGTCAACAGAGTGGCAGCCAAGACATCCCAGATCATCAAGCTTTTTAGTACCAAGTACTGCCAAATCCGCTATCTCCATTTTAGAACGGGCCGCAGCGTCTGCAGATTCCGGTTTACTCAAAGAAAACAGGTACCCAGTCATGGCCATGATTTCATCATCAGGCAACTCAAAATCCGGCATAACAGTTTGAGACAAATACTCTTTTGGATTTTTAACCCAATTCCTGGTCCAGCCGGAATTGGTCTTGGTTGCAAGCTTGGTTAGAATTGGACCAATGGATTCTGACCGCACATTATCCTGCAGGAGATGGCAGCCAAGACAGTTGTTCTCCAGATAAAGAGTCCTTCCCTTGGAAAAAACAGACGCATCGGTAAGCTCGGTATTCTCTGCTACTGCAGTGGTCATTGGGTGGCATCCCACACAGGATGATTCGGCCCGGGTTCCTGGTAAAAAGGGCTCAACCCAGTTATGAGATTCCCCATGCGCCTCATGGGCATCAAGGGCAACGCCCTGACCCGCATGGCAGATAACGCATCCGTATTGCTCCACGCCGTGTCTATTCGGGTCAATGTGTTTACCGGGATGGGTGGTCAATGGTTGATCAACGTCGGCAAAACGCGGATATTCTACACCGGCGTGGCAGTTCATGCAGCGATCAGTGATATCAAAATCAGTCAGCCATAACTGTTTGATACCGGTGCCACGGGACTTGATCCCATCAAGACGCTTGTCCAGCATGGCCAGTTTTTTGTTTTTTTCTTCACCATCAGGCAGCTGCTGCACCTGCTTAACTTCTTCCAGAGTCAGTTTCTTATCAGTCTTATTGAACTGGCGCTGAATTTTTTTCCAGGGCCGCGAAAGTTCTCCTTCTACCAGAAACAATACACCTGTCATTACAAGCAGAATAACAGCAAAACCTACCAGCAGCTTGACGTATTTGGTCGATAAACTCATCAATGCCATGAAAAGTCTCCTTAAATATTAAACCAGGGGGTTACAAGCACATACCTGATGTGAAACACCTGACGCAAAACAATTTTGATCGGAACCGCATACATCAGGGCCATCAAGGTCATCAGGACAAAATACCTGGTAAAATCAAGCTGTTTATAGATCTTTGTGCGAAAGATAATCGGCAGGAGATAAAACAGGGCGAAGTAAACGACAAGGCTGATCAATCCGGTGGCGAAAGGAATATTTTTCAGCAATACTTCGGCATGGTGAATATTAGGATCCCAGGGTTCCCAGGGCCAGAAAAAGAACCAGGAAGGTCCACGCATGAATTGCCCGACCACGATGGCGATCATCCACATGGCATAGCCAAAAAGAAAATTGATCCAGGCAAATTTGCGCGCTGAAAAGTTATACTCCCCTACCCCTTTGGGATTGTTGTCAAGATAGGGAATGGCCATCAAGCCCACAATGATAATACTGGGCAGGACAACACCTGCATACCATGGATCAAAATAGACCAGTATTTCCTGCAATCCAATGAAGTACCAGGGTGCCTTAGCCGGATTCTCGGTACGGGACGGAGTTGCTATTTCACCAAGGGGCGCATCCATGCCAAGGGACCAGAGAATAAGCACCAGCATGACCACGATCATGCACATCAGCTCCATAAAAGGCAGATCAGGCCAGACGTAAGGGTTTTTTTCCTTTTTGGGCACAGTCTTTTTAACAGATTTTTTTTCAGTTATTTCTTCTGCCATGAGTAACCTCAGGGGTGAGGGGTTAGGGGTCAGGGATTAGTGGGGGAAAGAAACTGCTTGTCCCTTGCCCCTCATCCCTCGTCCCTACAAAGGTCTTGATATACCGCCGTCCTTTCTGATGCGCCAAAAATGTATCGCCATAAAAACGCAGACAACTACAGGCACGGCAATAACATGCAGCACGTAAAACCGAAGCAGTGCATTGGCACCTACTGTGGTTCCACCCAACAAAACAAATCGGACGTCATTGAACTTATCAGCAATGGTAAACGGACCTTCAGCTCCAAGAAACGGTGTTGCCGCCCCCATATTGGTACCAACGGTTATCGCCCAGAAGGCCAGCTGATCCCAGGGCAGCAGATACCCTGTAAACGACATCAACAGGGTCAAAGTCAGCAAAAGCACACCGACCACCCAGTTAAACTCCCGGGGGGGTTTATACGAGGCTGTGAGAAAAACCCGCAGCATGTGCAGCATGACGGCAAACACCATGAGATGGGCACCCCAGCGATGCATGTTGCGCAGGATCTGGCCAAAGGGGACATCAAACATCAAATACTTCATGTCGAGATAG
Source organism: Thermodesulfobacteriota bacterium (assembly GCA_034660835.1). Classification (GTDB taxonomy): domain Bacteria; phylum Desulfobacterota; class Desulfobulbia; order Desulfobulbales; family Desulfobulbaceae; genus Desulfobulbus_C. The sequence goes on along the minus strand of JAYEKB010000290.1, from coordinate 2,775 downwards.
GCCATATCAACGGTGGGATGATAATAAAACATGAGCAGTATGCCGGTGATGCATTCGACAAGAAAGGCAAAAAAGGTGATACCGCCCATGCACCAGGTGAAGCGAATCTTCATAGCGTGTTTGGGGACCCTGATCGGGTGGAGATGCAGAAACACGTTGCTGCGGAGCACCTTGCCCCGATTTACGCCGGTATCTTCAAAATCATGCCGCCAGATGGATTTCCAGATCTGGCCGGACATCATCTTTTCTTTAAAGCTCTTTTTCTGCTTCTTTTCGCTCTTTTCGCTCATTAACGCCTCCTTGGGCTTATATCACCTGTTCGAGCAAAACAGAAATGTTCAGTCATAATTGTTGGCAGTCATCCATGACTGTTGCAGTCAGGGCTATTCGTTCTTCAAAAACCACTCCTGAGGGCGTTCCGAAACCAGTGTTCCTTATGCCTTCAAGAAACATTCCTGATTATCAAAATCCTTCACCGTGTACAAAACCCCCTTGTCGACCTTGATCCTGCCGTCTTCCAACACAGAAATACCGTAGCGATCCATGGGTCGCGGTGCCGGGCCTGCAAAGTTGACGCCGTTGGAATAGTACTTGGAACCGTGACAGGGGCATTTGAACTGACGATCTTCGGGAAACCATTTCGGAGTACAGCCAAGGTGGGTACACTTACCAAAGATTGCGTAAACTTTATCAGTTTCACGGACAATCCATACCCGCTGATTCTCCATGAACTTTTCACTGATGGAGACCACGCCGTACTCATCACCCTCTCCAGTCGGGTAATCATCCATGGTGCCGATTTTAAAGGTGGTGGGCGGTTCAAAAAGAACCCTGGGAAACAGAAATCGGAGCCCGCCGGCAACGGAGACTCCAATTGTTGTAAAAAAGGCACCCCAACCAAGACGGCGGAGCAGGGTGCGGCGAGACTCTGAAATATTGCCACATTGACAGGATGCGGGACAACCTCCATTAACTCCCTTCTCTTCACTCATGCGATCTCTCCTACTTTATATATAAAAACATAAACAAAAGACATATATTGAGAGTTATCAGTCTGACACAAAATGTACAGAAATTAAATACCGGATAGACGGGATATCCATCACGAAAGGACGGGATGTCCCAAGATATAAAACTGCAAAAAAAATATACCACAGTGTATCATAAAAGGCGAGATAAGTTATTGACAGGCTTGCCTGCACATGGTAGCAAGCCTGATTACTTATATTTCATGTTGTTTTCTCTTCTTATACAATTTACATTTCTTATTTCATGGCTACCAAATCAAAAAATCCGGTATGGGCGTTTTTTGCATCTGTTAAACTTGCCCTGTTCCTTCTTATTACTCTTGCCTCCACCTCCATAATCGGCACTGTTATCCAGCAGAATCAGCCGGCCGGGCAATATGTCCAGCAATATGGAGAAAACATGGCAGGCCTGATACAGAAGCTCTCCATTGACGACATGTACAATTCCTGGTGGTTTCTCGCACTGCTCGGAATTTTCAGCCTTAACCTGATCATCTGCAGCCTGGAACGTATCCCCACTGTTATTCGCATCGTTCGCAAGGATAACCTGACTACGAACACTGAGCGATTGCACAAGATGCGGTTGCATAAATCAATCCGATTCAACGGCTCACCTGCAGAAGCACAACAAACGGTAACTGATTACCTGGCCGGCCGTGGCTGGAAAACAGACAGCCGTGACAAGGAAAAAGGCCCCCTGCTCTTTTCCCAGAAAGGAGGCTGGACCCGTTTTGGCGTCTACATCGTCCACGTCTCCATCCTGGTTATTTTGCTGGGTGCGGTCATCGGCTCCTCAAACTTTGCCCAAAAGATCCTGCATAAGCCTGATTTTGCCTTTAAGGGCAGTATTATGGTTCCTGAAAGTCAGGAGACCGACTTCATCTTTGCCTTTCAGACCGGGGACAAAATCGACCTTGGATTCACCGTACGCTGCAATTACTTTACCATTGAATATTACGACAACGGCATGCCGAAAACCTATCTCTCCAAAGTTACAGTGTTGGAAAACGGCAAACCGGTTCCATTAAAAAATGGTAAAACCGTTCATAACCTCGAAGTCAACAGGCCACTCACCTACAAGGGAATCACCTTTTACCAGTCATCCTATCAGCCATACTCCGATTTCCTGGTAACCCTGACCAACACCAACAGTGGTGAAGAGCATACCCATACCTCCATCATTTCAGCAGGTAAGCAGATGGAGCTTGCAGATGACAACATCTCCTTTGGTATCATTAACCAGGAGACCCGGGGTGAGGCCGTGCAACGCGTTAAGATCTGGTTTACCGATAACCAGGGAGAGCCCTCCATTTTCTGGCTGAACAATGATCAGGAAGCAAATATCAAGCGGCCGTCAGGTGAATACACACTGCGCGCAAAACAACTCTATGCCACCGGCCTGCAGGTCACCAAGGACCCCGGCGTATGGTTTGTCTATACCGGCTGCGGCTTGATGCTCTTTGGTCTTTTTGTAGCATTTTTCATGTCACACCGTAAGATCTGGGTCCATATCCATGAAGAAGACGGACAACCAACAGTGCTTTTTGCTGGCAGCGCCAATAAGAATAAAGTAGGTTTTGAAAAAATTTTTACAGCGCTTATCGACGGGTTTAATGAATCCAAAAAGGTTTAACGAAAATGCTCAACGTACTGTGCGCTGTATTTTTGAATAAAGAAGTAAACATACTCAAGTGGAAACTCTATGAATAGTTCGCAATTTTTTGGTATTACAACTCTGGCCTTTCTG
>JAYEKB010000289.1:0-2527 GCA_034660835.1 Thermodesulfobacteriota bacterium | reverse complement strand
AAAGAAATGACAGACAAATGGCCTGGTGACAAGATTATGCGAATGCAAAGTCCACAACAACCCTTACCCTTATGGCGTTATCTCGTTTGGCTCCTCGTTCTATTTGGATTTTCCTACTACTGGTTCAATGTTTCGCAAGGTCAGCAACCGCAAACCCTTTCCTATACCGAGTTTAAGGATAAGATTCGGGCCGATAAAGTTGCCATGGTGACGCTTCAAGGCGATCAGGTATCGGGTAGCTTGCAGAAAATTGATAAATCCGAGGCGACAGGGGAAACAAATATCCCCCTTCATTTTGTGACCACATTGCCGCCGGTAAATGATCCGGAACTGATTTCTTTACTTGAGCAACACGACGTCGAGGTACATGCCAAGTCTCAGCAGACCAGCTGGTGGATACAGGCACTGATCGGTATTTTTCCCTGGATTTTGATCATCGGCTTGTTCTGGTACACCAGCCGCAAGATGCAGGAACGAATGGGTGGGGCTGGTGGCCCGGGAGGGATTTTTGGTTTTGGCAAGTCCAGGGCCAAGCATTTTCGCAAAGGCGAATCAGAGATGAATTTCGATAATGTGGCCGGGTTGGAAAACGCCAAGCAGGATCTGCGTGAGATCACCGGCTATCTTAAAGATCCGGACCATTATCGCAAGTTGGGCGCGAAGATCCCCAAAGGCATCCTGCTCATGGGTCCGCCGGGCACCGGCAAGACCTTATTGGCCAAGGCCGGCAGGCGAGACTTTTTGTCGCTGCCCTAAATTATATCCATATCCGTCGAACACAGGTAATAAGCCCCTGAAATGAAGAATGTCCATGCCATGCCGTTTGGAACCAAAATACTTGGCGATGGCAGTGTCTTGTTCCGTCTCTGGGCGCCTTCAGCCGGCGCAGTAGATCTTTGCCTGGAGGATTGCAGAGGACGGCAGGACTTGTATCCAATGGATATCCTGCCTGAAGGATGGTTTCAAATACAGGTTTCGTCAGCAGAATCCGGCTCCCTTTACCGTTTCCGTATCGATTTTGACCTATTGGTACCCGACCCTGCCTCCCGTGGACAGCTTGACGATGTTCATGGCCCGAGTGTCGTTGTTGATCCAGCTGATTTTTTCTGGCAGGATGATGACTGGCAGGGAAGACCGTGGGAGGAGACAGTTATCTATGAAATACACACAGGTACCTTCTCCCCAGCCGGAACCTTTGCCGGAATTAGCAAGCGTTTACCCTACTTGGCCGAACTTGGCGTAACTGCCATTGAGTTGATGCCTGTTGCCGACTTTCCCGGAAAACGGAATTGGGGCTATGACGGAGTGCTGCTTTTTGCACCGGATATATCTTATGGCAAGCCGGAGGACCTGAAACAACTTGTCCAGACTGCCCATAGCATGGGGATAATGGTCTTCCTGGATGTGGTGTATAATCATTTCGGGCCGGAAGGGAATTATCTCTCTGTGTATGGCAAGGACGCCTTTTTTACTCCAAGGCATCACACGCCCTGGGGGGCGGCAATTAATTTTTCCGGCAGGGACAGCCGAACAGTTCGTGATTTTTTCATCCATAATGGACTGTACTGGCTTGAGGAATATCGTTTTGACGGGTTGCGTCTGGATGCGGCGCAAGCGATTTTTGATGATTCACACCCGCATATCCTGGAGGAGCTTGCCTCCTCAATCCGGGACGGACCTGGCAAAACAAGACATATTCATCTTGTGCTGGAAAATGACAACAACGAAACTTTTTACCTGAATCGAGCCGCCGACGGTTCTCCTGAATATTATGCAGCCCAGTGGAACGATGACCTGCACCATGCCTGCCACGTTCTCTTAACCGGCGAGAAGACAGGCTATTATATTGATTTCGCGGATGACCCGCTTCATCAGTTAGGTCGATGTTTGACGGAAGGTTTTGCATACCAGGGAGAGGTGTCTCCATATCACCACCATACCTCCCGAGGCGAGAAGAGCAGCCATCTGCCGCCTCTGGCCTTTGTTTCTTTTCTGCAAAATCATGATCAGGTCGGCAACCGAATTTTCGGTGAACGGTTGACGAATCTGGTGTCAGAACCTCTCCTGCGTATCGCTGTCGCTTTAGTGCTTCTTGCACCATCGCCGCCGCTTCTGTTTATGGGAGAAGAATTCGGTGCCACGACTCCCTTTCTCTTTTTTTGTGATTTTGCTCCAGAACTCAAAGATATTGTAAGCAAAGGACGGCGGCGGGAAATTGCCCGGTTTTCGGGGTTTTCCGATCCAACTGTGCAGGCCGCTATCCCGGATCCAACAGCCATTGATACCTGTCAACGTTCATGTCTGGACTGGCTTGAGAAAGACAGCAAAAGCGGTTGTCGTTTTTACGATCTCTACAAAAAACTTCTTACTCTCCGCCACAGCCTCATAATTCCCCGTCTCGCAGGCATGGAGGGGGGAAAGGCCTGGTACCGCATTATCGGCTCTAAGGCATTGCAGGCCGGCTGGCTTCTGGACGAGGAATCATGGCTTCAGGTCGTCATAAATTTCGGCACGGAACCGATAGACA
>JAYEKB010000288.1:0-2533 GCA_034660835.1 Thermodesulfobacteriota bacterium | reverse complement strand
ATGTCCGTAGCTGCTTATCCACCTCTGAGCAAACCGAGCAAAAAACCTTCACACAGAAATTGCAGCCGAAAATAACCCCACCACATACATTGATGACCAGGGGGTGGATCTGTAGACCGGGCAAGATAACCACCTAACTTGGCCACCAATTGCACAGATGCCCCTAGACTATCGGGAGGACGGAGGTCTTTTTTTTAGCGTAAGCCTTGAGCACCTTAATTTCCAGATCTGAAAATAATACCTCAGCCGGTAATGCTGGAGCCTCTCTTCCCAAAAGGGTCATGAGCATAATCCTCCAGGCAATTACAAGATTAATCGCTATGCCTCGCCTGAGACGGTTAGCAGTCTTATAGGCCATATCTTCAACCCGGCACCCTGACTTCAAGACCCTGTGCCAATCTTCTATACGCCAACGCAGACAATACCATTTTATGCAGTTCAATGCGTCATCAACAGACTTTAGGGCAAGGGTTGTCAACAGAAACCACTCGAGTGCGTCTGCACCTGCCGGCGGGTTATCCTCGTGTACATGGACAACCCATACTGAAATTGGCGCTTTATCCTGCATGTAAGGAGGAGGGTTAAGCTCTACCTGTACATAACGTACCGAAACTTCCGCAGTGCGTGCCGGTCGGAGTGGGCGTGCCTTCTGTTTACTCTTTTTAGGCCTGGCACTTTGTCGTGGAACCTTAACGTTTACTCGAGCCTGCACCGGTGACTGCCTTACTGTTTCGAATAATTTATACTCCCCTGTAGTGCATCGGTTATATCGAGCACGAATTAACAAATCCACTTTGGAACAATTACAACGTTGCTCGTCAAACAGTTCGAAAAAATCAGCCTCTCGATCCAGCACATTGATCAACTTTGTGTGAGGCATCAGGGCTTTCAACTGCATACTGTCACGTAGCCCCTCGATCCAGCAAAAGGTTTTCTTCTCTTCAATGGGGATTTCTATGGTACGGCGACTGTCCTTTTTATCTTTTTCCTTGGGTGCGGAACATTCCGCTCTCACTACTCCCAAAGGAAGACCGTCCACTGTTGTCGCAATCATCGAGTGTAAGTGCAGTCCCCTGCTTTTTGCACCGGTTTGATTATTGCCTATTATTCCAAGGCCGTCACATTGACTTAAGTTATTGTAATTCAAGTCGCTGCCGTCCTGGATACAAAGCACCACTGATTGCCCCTTCATCCTTCGTATTGTTTGCTCGCGATGCGGCAGAAGAATGTTGGGCATATCTATAGCTGAATCATCAGGTGCCTCTATAAGCCGATAAAAAGCTTTTGTTTTCGGCCAGTCACCTCCAACAACACCGGCATATGAAACACCAGGCTTCTCTGCTTTCCCGGTTCCAATTTCGACAAGTCTACGGCTTAATCGGACATCTCCAAGTGGAGCACCGCCAAACTCATGTTCCGCCCAGTCCTCGCCATCAACACAAGACCTTATGTCAATTGCACCTAAACCACTGCCTTCGGCAAGCCCAATCTTTCGGCGAAAATCATTTGCAAGGGGATAAACATAAATATCCTTGATGGTTTCCGCCTTTTCATTCAGTCGGTCCTGCCGTCCCCGGCCTTTTGTCTTCCCTATCAGTAACCAATTCGCTGCCTGATAACACGTTCCGGTAAAATGATTTGTATCCACAAAACTTTCAAGCAACAGGGGGCGGTAGCCATAACGAGCATCAAAATCCAACGGTAATTTTTTAATTGCCATCCCCAGCAAACGAGAAGCCAGATTGCGACATGATACGCTGGAGCGAATCAAGAATCGGCTCATGTTGACAACCTGGTGTAAATGGGCTCTCCTTTCTTCAAGATCCCAGCCTATCCACTTGTCTCTGTCATGCAGATGTAATGCTGCTGCACTAAACGAAAATCCGCCCAGCCAGCCATGTTCTGATTGGACAAGGTAACGAACTTGACGACCGACCAACATCCCGGCCCCACGGGGATGGTCATTGATCATCATTTCGTTCCAGATTCGCATCTGTTCTTCCGTCTCTACCAAAAGTAACTCTAATCCGAGAAGTTCTCCTGCCTCACCGGGTATTGCTTGTGGTTCAGGTAGAGGCTCCGAAAGACGCCTTGGACGTCTCTTCTTTTTTTTATAAGGAGATTGCGGTATAGCTATTACACCTGTCTGTTCAAGTTCACGAAGTGTCACCAGGCAACCAGTGAGTTGCTTTTCGCCAAGAGGGTTATAAAAACCAAAATGTTCACAAAGTTTATCTGCCAACTTCGTTATTTTCAGATTGTCAGAAGCATCGAGTAATTTGCAGATAAACTTGATAGCTTCCGGTTGCGAGAGTTTCCGTTTAATTTGATTTTGTGTTTCCATGCTGTTGATAGATACAGCACGAAAATGTTCTTGTCCAGTATTTATTTACGGGTAAAGGGCAGGGCTAACCCGCATATTTCACAAGTCGAGGCGGCTGCAGATGCGCTGAGCGCAGGAGTAGGCTATAGTTGCCTATGCCTGCTCCTGCAGCGACAAAGCAGGTGCGGTCGCATCGGCTTGCCTTCGGTG
>JAYEKB010000287.1:0-2537 GCA_034660835.1 Thermodesulfobacteriota bacterium | reverse complement strand
CCATGATCAGGATTTTAGTATCACGTAAAAAGGCCCGGGCAATGGCTAACTTCTGTTGCTGGCCGCCCGACAAACGATCCCCTTTGCTCCCCACGTCAAAATCCAGACCGATATCGATGATCTCATCAAGCAACCCTTCCCGTGAAAAAGCAGTGTAGGAAAGATTCTGCAGTTTTTCTGAAATTTTGTTCCCGGACTTCACTGCGCCAAACAGAATATTATCACGCAGGGTGTGGGTGGAGAGGTACAGGCTGGGGCAGTATGGTGTGAAACCATCTGCACCCGTGGAGCAGCAATCATCTCTGCCGATAATATCCAGACCGCTTGCCAGTACCTTTTCACTTACAGAGACATGGGCCATTTCCCCAAGAAAAAGATGGCGGGTGGAAATAATTTTTGTCGCCAGATCAGCGGGAACCTCACCAATGGTATGGCGTCCCGGAATGTAGCGCAGGGCAAGGACCAGCAGCATCTGTCGATCTTTTTCCCTGATGCTGTCGCCTTTATTTAATCGTTTTATCAGTTCGCTGTATTCCTTGAATTCAGCGGGCAGCATGGGAGTATTTTTAAAGAAGAAATCATCGTCTGCAAAGTTAGCCAGCAGCTCAACCGTCTGTTCGGCAAAGGAACGTCCCAGACCCAGCAGCAGGGGCTCAATACCGGTTTTCTTGATGAGTCCTGCAAATTTTTTGTTTTTTGACAGTTTTTCTGTGGAATATCTTCTGTCATCACTGTCGCCGCAGACGATGTTATCACGTATTGAGCAGTAGTACATGAAGGTGTTGACATCATAGAATTCAATTTCTTCAGCAAACTGGTCGTGCAGCTCCGTACCGATAATCTGCCGCATGCGCAGGATTTTTTCTTTGAACTGTGCAGCCTGTTCTTCGGTCAGAATTGCCTGCAGGCCAAAACGCATGATATCATCTTCAAGGCCGACATCGCGTACAGCCTGTAGGATTTTTTCTCTGGATGGAAACCGTTCAGAGTCCTCGTACAGGGCACGGGCACCGTAGAGCAGGTTGTCACGGATTGTGCCGGAAAAAATAAACGGATGCTGGGCAATCATGGTGATACTGTGACTGATATCCGCTTTGCTTAAGTTTGAAATATCATGGTCATCCAACAGGACTGTGCCGGAAGAAACATCATAGAGCTGGGCAATGAGCAGGGCCAGGGTGGATTTACCTGATCCGGAAAAGCCGACCAGGGCGACCTGCTCTCCGGGTTTAACGTCCAGGTTGATTTGGTCCAGTAGCTTTATGCCGCTGCCCACTGAAAACCCGGCCTCTTTCATGTCGATGTTGCCTTCCAGCGCAAGGATGCCTCTTCCTTCAGGAAGCAGCGGATGTTCCGGCTGCAGGTCAAAAATGCGCATGATCTGACGGTAGCGGACCTGGGCATCCTGCAGGGCCTGGTAATATTCCAGCATCTCCTTCCAGGGATCATACACCTTTTCATAGGCTGACAGAAAAGCAACCAGGGCACCAAGGGTAAATTGTCCATGGATGGCCAGGTAACCGCCGACCAGGAAAAGAATAAAGGGGCCGAACGACTGGAACAGGTTGTTGGCAAACTTGATGCCGTACTTGACGAAAAAAAGTCTTTTCAACAACCCGTACAGGGAATGAATGTAGGTGCCTAACCGTTTATTTTCCAGAGTATAGCTTGCATTGGAATGGATTTCATGGATACCGGAAATGGATTCGTTAACCACGTTTGCCATGGCCCGGGTGTTTTTGATCCGTTCTTTATTGAGGCGGTTGTATTTTTTCTGGAGCAGGGGGATGACGATCAGCTCAAAGGGATACACGCCCATACTCAGTACTGCCAGAAGCGGGCTCAACGTGAACATGAAGCCCAGGAAGACTGCAAAGGTCAGTACAGAGGTAATCGGGATGGACAGTGCACCGCCTAAGAAAAAACCAATACCGTTGAGCTCGGCGGTCATCGCTGAAATCACCGTTCCCGGCTGCATCTTACGGTAAAACTGCAATGGCAGTTGGAGGAGATGGTCATACAGCTCTGTGCGGATTTCCACCAGGATTTTCTGGCCAAGGATAGTCTGCATGACATTGATCGCGTACTTGGTAATACCGGCCAGAATGACGGCGCCGATATACAGGCCGCAGTAGAGGTAGAGCAGTTGCAGTTTTTTAAGATGGATGGCCTCGTTGATGATCCGCTTCTGCATCTCCAGGGGAAAGACCCGGAAGAAGAGACTGGCCAGGATGACGAGCAGCAGTATAAACTGCAGGAGCCGGTGACGTCTGAGGATCCAATAAAACAGGGAGCGCTTGGTGATTAGAATATCATGTTTGTCATCATTACTCATAGAAGACCTGTCTGTTGTGCTTTTCAGCTGCTTTCATCAGTCAGAAAACCTGTACACAGACCAGATTGTTTCCTTGTTCAATTTTCCCCGTATCGCCCCAATAATGCAAGAGGTATTTTTTAAGATGTCCTCTGGCGGGGTGCAAAAAGGAGTAGCAACTAATATTTATTCATATTATATTATGTAAGGTAACTTCAATTAT
>JAYEKB010000286.1:0-10931 GCA_034660835.1 Thermodesulfobacteriota bacterium | reverse complement strand
GAAGTGTATAGTCAAGCCGGAGCAGATCATGCATTTTTTTAATGGTCAGTACTAAAACCAACAGCACACACAGGAGCAATACAACAAAAAAATCTATGAAAACCAAGTCATGCATCGAGATCTCCGACTGAAAACAGCGTTAAAAAAAGGAATTGAAATGTACTGACAAAACTATTTTTTATTAATCTCGTTCACAATACGCAGCGCATCCACCTGCGTAAACCGGCCGCTGATAATCATACGAGGGGTACTTATCATTTCCCGCACTATGGGCGCACTAAACAGCTGCCCATCGATGACAATGCCAAGGGGCTTGCCAATATTGCTTTCCGTTGCCCTGGTAAATTTTTCCGCCCCGGCCCCAGTGAAAACTATCAGAATTTGTGGCGAAACAAACCCCTCCATAACCTCTGCCGACGCAATATCGTTGTTGGATACCGCAACATCTTGCGAGATGTAGACTTTCTGATCTGTCCCGACCACAGTCATTTCCGTCATTCCCTCCACCAGGGATTGGCTGCCGGGACGAAACTCCAGCGTTACCACTTGGTTGGTGGCGGGCATTGTTGCGCATCCTATCAGAACCAGCATGACCAGGGCAATCATCTTATTCATGGTTAAATCCTTGTTTTTTATTTTTTTGAAATCTTCAGATTCAGGCTTGGCAAATGAATGTTTTGGGGGCGGTAAGAAACACCTTTCTTGGTTTAGCTAAAAAATCACCTTATCAATCGATATGTTTCACGTTAAGATTGCCACATCCAAGATCTAATTTAATCAAACTGAGCTCAAGTTTACTTGACTACTGATATGTCTGTACATGACCAAAATGAAAGTCATGATATCTCCAATAAATTGTGACTCCATCAATAACATAGCTCTTTCCAAAAAGCGTACAGAGAGGTGATATCCGTTGTCCTTGGGACTGTCTGCAAGGAGCTGCTGCCATTGTTGCCATGATTATTCGTCGCAGTAGTCGGGTGGGCTGTTCAGGCAATGGTAGGTGTTGCCAGGAGGAGAGCGAGAAGGATTTGCTTCATGGGGTGGGTTGTCACTACGTACCACTTTTTTAGATTGGAAAATACGAGGGCCGGGGCTTTTATTTTGTCCTAAATAATATTTTTTCAGGCTGCATAGAACCGGCATATAACCAGAAAAATTTCCACTTCTGACCGTATTGCAACTAATTGTTTTAACACATTTATTCCATATAACTTTTTTAGCATAGCCGGGTACCGAGACCGGACGCAAGTATCATGGCCTGCATTTTTTTTTAGTATACAATTCCGAATTTAGGGTTCCGGATTAAATCTTGACTTGTCTGTTAATCCTTTCTAAGTATCATCTTTTCGTGAAGTTGTATAATAGATGCCATAATCTTTCAAGAGGTTGGACAGTTCCCCATGATTACTTTACTTGATTACGGTGCCGGTAATGTTCGTTCGGTCATCAATGCCCTTGAGAGTCTCGGTGAGACCGTTGTACCTGTACAGTCTGCCGCTGATATAGACAGGGCTGACCGGCTGGTCTTTCCCGGAGTCGGCAATTACGGCGCCATGATGCAGATTTTACGACAGAAACAGCTCATTGAGCCGCTCCTGCGCTACCTGCAGGATGACCGACCGTTTTTCGGTATCTGCGTTGCCCTGCAGGCCCTGTTTGATTCCAGTGCAGAGGCTCCGGACGAGCCTGGTTTAGGGATTATTCCGGGCCGGGTCAAACGGTTTACCACGGAACTAGCCGTTCCTCATATCGGCTGGAACGGCATCAAGGTTCAGCAACCTTCACGGATTTTCAACGGTATTTCCGGAGAAGAAAAACTGTATTTTGTTCACTCCTATCATGTCGTAGCCGACAACAGTGATACCGTTCTGACCACCACTGACTACGGCTATGAATTTGTCAGCTCAATAAAAAAAGGTAACATCATTGCCACCCAGTTTCATCCGGAGAAAAGCGGCCGAGCCGGTTTGAAAATTCTGGAAAACTTCCTCAACACCACCCGGCAGGCTGTTATCCCGCAGGCATGCCCGCAGACCACACGGCTTGCCGACCGCATTATTGCCTGCTTAGATGTTCGCTCAAACGACCAGGGTGACCTGGTGGTGACCAAGGGTGACCAGTATGACGTTCGAGAAGACGGTAACGTGCGTAACTTAGGCCTGCCGGTGCAGCTTGCAAGGGAATATTACACCCAGGGTGCAGATGAGATAACCTTTTTAAACATCACCGCGTTCCGTGATTTCCCACTCAAGGATATGCCCATGCTTGAGGTATTACAAAAAACCTCAAAAAATGTATTTGTACCTTTGACAATCGGCGGTGGCATCCGGGATTTTAGCGACCGCAATGGAAAACACTATTCCGCTCTGGAAGTTGCCTCGGAATATTTCCGTTCAGGTGCAGACAAGATCTCCATTGGCTCAGACGCAGTGCTCATCGTGGAAGAGGTGCTGAAGACCGGCAAGGCCACCGGCATGAGCTCTATTGAGCAAATTGCCGGGGTGTACGGCAACCAGGCCGTGGTTATTTCCGTGGATCCGAGACGAGTGTATGTGGATTCACCGGACGCGGTCAGCCACACGGTTATTGAGACTGCATATCCTGGCCCAAACGGCGAAAAATACTGCTGGTATCAGTGCACCATCAAGGGAGGCCGTGAAGGCCGGGATCTCGATGCCGTCACCCTGGCAAGAGTCTCTGAACAGCTTGGTGCCGGTGAAATACTCCTCAACTGTATTGACAAGGACGGGACCAATTCAGGATTTGACCTGGAGTTGATCAATGCAGTAAAAGAGGCGGTTACCATCCCGGTCATTGCCTCCAGCGGCGCCGGCAGCGCAGAACATTTCCTGGAAGTTTTCACCAAGACAAAGGCGGAAGCAGCCCTGGCAGCAGGGATCTTCCACCGCAAGGAAGTGCCCATCGGTGAGGTGAAACAGTTTTTGCAGGATAAGGTAGAGATCCGGCCGGTGTAAAGGAACGAAGGAACGGGGAAAAAATTGTGTGCAGAGTCAATAGAGAAGCTCTCCGGCTTCATTCTCTTCAATTCCAACCACGATGATACCCGCCCGGTTGGCGGCGGCAACCATGGCGTCAGAATCAAAAATAAGAGATTGTCCAGCCTCAACAGCCAGCACGTCACCCTTCACTGCGGCCAGCGTTTCAATGGTCTTGGTGCCGGTTGCCGGCAGGTCAAAACGAAAATCCTGGCCCGGTTTTTTTAATTTTACCACCACGGCTCCGGTTCCGGCAAGCTCACCACCCCGTTTAATGGCAGCATCCGTTCCCTCAATGGCTTCAACCGCAAGTACGCTGCGGTCCCGGACGACCACACACTGACCGATATCAAGACGCCCTACTTCCCGGGCAATCTTCCAGCCAAAACGAATATCCTTAACTTGCTCTTTTGATGGCCTTTTTTTTGTTAGTACACCTTTAGGAAAAAACAGATGATCAAGATAACAGGTTGAAGCAAGGACATCGATCCCCTCATCCTCCAGAGCGCCGGCAACTGCCCGCAGGATCGCATCATCAAGTCGGGTATCGATCTTGTTCCACAAAGTCAAGCCCTTCAGATCCGGCAGGATATCCTTAAAAATACGAGTTTTTGTGATAGTTCCACAGAAAACGGTTTCCTGTACACCCCGGCCATGGAAAAACTTGATTATTTTCCCCAGCTGACCAAGCTTCACCCAACAGGCGGCATCAACACAATCTGCAAGCTCAACTGTGGTCTCGTTCTGGTGGCAGACAGCAATGACTTTACGGCCCCGCTCTTGTGCAGCAGCTGCAAAGAGCAGTGGAAACTGTCCGCCTCCGGCAATGAGACCAATAGGTGTGTTCATTTAGGTAAAAGGTAGAAGGTGGAAGGTGGAAGGTGGAAGGTAACAGGCGAGAAGGGAAAAGTGCATACTCGTTATTTTATCCTTATACCTATAACCTTTAATACCTTCTCCCTGATAATCAGCCATTTTCGGTACGTTTCACGACGCCCCGTTTACTGGTCTTGAAAAAATCGACAAGAGTCTGCACTTCCGGACTGTCGGGAAAGGCTTGTCGGGTCTCCTCCAGGGCGTCTTTGAGCAAAGTCTGCGGCGCGGCACGAAAAATAATTTTAAAGGCCTGCTCCAGACAGTTAATAGCATCCCGGTTCACACCGTTACGGCGCAGTCCGATTTTATTAATACCTGAAATTCGCATCCGGTTCCTGGTTCCGGTGAGAATGACATACGGTGACACATCCATGGAAATGCCTGACATACCACCGATATAGGTATAGGCCCCGATCCGGCAAAACTGGTGGACAGCCACCAGACCGCCGAGGTTGACAAAATCCCCTATCTCCACATGCCCGGCCAGGGTGGCAACATTGGCCATAATGACATGGTTGTGAATGGTGCAGTCATGGGCCACATGGGTATAGGCCATCAATATATTACTATTACCGATAACCGTCCTGCCATTACCATCCGTCGTGCCTCGGTGGATGGAGACATATTCCCGGATCTGGTTATCATCGCCGATGATCAGCTCTGTGGGTTCCCCCTTGTAATGCATATCCTGAGGAGGGGCACCGATCGAGGCAAAGGAGCCGATATGATTGCGAGCCCCGATGGTGGTGTGGCCGGAAATAACCGCGTGGGCATCCACAGTTGTTTCAGCACCGATGTTGACATTTTCCTCAACAACGGCATAGGGACCAATGGTAGCGGTTTCGTGGATTTCTGCCTGCGGATCAACCACGGCAGTGGCGTGTATGGTCATCTATTGTATCCTTTGCGGGCTGTTTTTCCGCAATAACTTTCTATGATAAATCAATAAGGCAATTACTCAAGGGAAAGGAAAAAATTAGTGACAGACCTGTTCCTATCCCCTTATCCTCCTCACTGATTTCGTCAGGAATAGAAAGCCATCAGGTCGGCCTCGGTGACCAGCACATCATCAACATAGGCTTTCCCCTTCATCTTAGTCACTTTACTTTTTTGACGGGTCAGCTCCATTTTAAAAATAAGCTGATCCCCCGGCCGTACTACTTTACGAAAACGGACATTGTCCAAGCCAGCAAAAAAAACAAGTTTTCCATCAATTGAATCAGTGGACATATAGGCCAGCACAGCACCCGCCTGGGCCATTCCTTCCAGGATCAGCACACCGGGCATGACAGGTTCTCCGGGAAAGTGGCCCTGGAAATAAGGCTCTCCCATTGTTACATTCTTCAAGGCAATTATAGTTTTTCCCCGTTCAAGCTCCAGAATACGATCCACCAGAATAAAGGGATACCGGTGCGGCAACAGATCAAGGATAGCCTTGATATCCATAGGCATCTGTACCTGTGTTTCTTCACTCATCATCCTTCTCCATCTTCTTTATCCGTGATTGGTCACTTTTATCTTGTTCCAGCAAAGCAGTCAGCTGGTCCACTTTCTTGCGCAGTCGTCTTAGCTCTTTTACCATATCAGGCAATCTGGTGTAGGCAGCAGAGGCACGGCCCCATTTTTTCACATCAAAGGCAGGAATCCCGCCGACAACGGATCCTTTTTTCAGGTTGCTATGGACTCCGCCCAGGGCTGCAACCATGACCCCGTTTTCAAGATACAGATGTCCGGCCACTGCGGCCCGTGCCCCCAGCACCACATTACGACCCAGGGTGGTGCTGCCGGCAATACCTGCCTGCCCTACCAGAATAGAATTTTCACCGATTATACAGTTATGGCCGACCATGACCTGATTATCAATACGGACACCGCTCTTCACATGTGTGGTACCAAATGCAGCACGGTCCACACAGGTGTTGGCCCCGATCTGGACCCCATCATCAATACGAACCGTCCCCACCTGCGGTTTACTTACATGGCTGCCGGTTGCCGGATCCGTGGCAAAACCGAAACCATCACTGCCGATTATTGATCCATGGTGGAGCACCACGCTGTTACCAAGAGAACATTTATGGGCAACAACAGCATTGGCATGCAGGATACAGTCATCGCCGATTTGTACATCATCGCCAATCACGACTCCCGGATGCAGGCTTACCCGGTCACCGATACATACCCGGTCGCCGATGGTGACATGGGGTCCGATTGTGACCTGGTCACTTACTTCGCAGTTGCCGCCGATAACGGTGCTCGGGTGGATACCCGACGATTCGAAATCTTCCGCCAGCAGATAGTTATGGATCAGGGCTGCAGCCAGCTCAGGATCATTCACCCGGATTACCGGCAACTCCACCTCGTCAAGATCTGCCGGAACTATGCAGGCAGATGCCCTGGTTTCAGCTAACTTCCCGGCCAGCTTTATTGTATTGATAAAACTCAACTCGCCTGCAACAGCCAGGTCAAGACTGTTGAAGGCTGTAACTGTGAGCCGGTCATCGCCGGAAACAGTCCCACCCACAAGTGCCGCCAGTTCCCGAAGGGTTGCTGTTCTCATTTATTATCCCCTGTAATGGCTGGACGGATTAAAACGAGGAACATAGCCTATTTGCTATTCATGGTAAAGAAAAACAGATCTGCGCAACTCATTAAAGACGGTCAGCTCCTGTTGCCATGACTGTTCCAGTTCCAGGATATCCGCCCCATCTTCAAGAGCCGTTCGCAGCTCTACGTCTCCCAGAATCATATCCATAGGCAGCTGTTCAAATTCATACTCATAGGGAGGTTCCTTATAGGAAAAATCGTCCGGATAGAGGCTGAGCAAGGCCTGCAGCAGAGCCAGGCTGAGTCGGTAGGACAGGAAACCGCCCGTCTCCGTTACGTGGACATGAAATCCCGGACAACGCTGCCCTGCCCACTTCCCGAAGGTAGGTTCAAAAACAATGGGCCGCAACACGCAACCCGGAAGCCCAATTGTTGATACTTTTTCCAGCACCTGCTGATGGTCGATAAAGGGAGCGCCTACCAGTTCAAAGGGAAGAGTTGTTCCGCGCCCCTCGGAAATATTTGTTCCCTCCCAGATAACCTGGCCGGGGTAGACCAGGGCCGTAAGAGGTGTGGGCATATTGGGCGATGGAAAAACCCAGGGAAAGCCGGTGTCTGTAAAAAACATCCGCCGCTGCCAGCCCTGCATTTGCACCACCTCAAGCTCTGCATTAATCTTCATTTCCCGGTTACAGAGCTGGGCCAGCTCGCCCATGGTCAGGCCGTGACGCATGGGAATTTCATACAACCCCACAAAGGAACGGCACGAACTTTTGAGCAGATTGCCTTCAATAATATGGCCGCCTACCGGGTTGGGCCGATCCAGGATCACAATTTTTTTTCCTGTCTCAGCCGCTGTCTGCAGACAATAGACAACAGTCCAGATAAAGGTATAGACCCGGGTACCCACATCCTGCAGATCAATGAGCAGGACATCAAGATCCTCAAACATAGCAGGCAACGGTTTTCTCGTCTCTTTGTAGAGAGAAAAAACCGGCAGGCCGCTGACAAAATCGGTACTATGGCCGGACTCAATCATGTTATCCTGCTTTTCGCTGAAAAATCCATGCTGGGGCGAAAACAGACAGGTCAACTGACCTGGAAAGGCCTGCAAAATCAGATCACGGCTATGGGTAAAATGGCAATTCGTGGATGCCTGGTTACAGAGCAGACCAAGCCGCTTGCCCGCAAGAAACGTGGGCTTCGAGGAAATCAGCTGTTCAATTCCTATCGAGATCATATACTTAAAGGTAAGAGGTGCGAGGTAGAAGGAAGAAGGTATAGATAATCATCCTTCCTCCATTAACCTTCTATCTTTCACCGGAAAACCTACTCTACAGTCACGCTTTTAGCCAGATTTCGAGGCTGATCTACATCACAACCGCGACGGTTGGCAATCTCGTAAGCAAGAAGCTGGGCCGGGATGGTATAAAGCAGAGGATTGAGTTCTTCATGCACCTGCGGAAGATAGAGTACATGATCGGTCAGAGTAGCAAGATGACTGTCTCCAGCTGTGCCGATCAACAGCAGTCGTCCCTGCCGTGCCTTTATTTCCTCCACGTTGGAAACCGTCTTCTGATAAACAGAATCGTTGGGTACCAGGGCCATCACCGGCATATCCTTATCAATTAAGGCAATGGGACCGTGTTTCAACTCACCGGCAGCATACCCTTCGGCATGGATATAGGAAATTTCTTTTAGTTTCAACGCTCCTTCCAGGGCAATGGGAAAGTTCAACCCGCGTCCGACAAAGAGAAAATCACTGGAATCGTAATAGTATTCTATCAGTTCCCGAATCTGCTCCTGCACGGTTGGCAGGATTGTATCGATTACCGATGCAACATCAATAAGGGCAGTGCCCAGTTCCTTAAGTTTCTCCCGGTCAATGGTCTCTCGTACCTGGCCAAGATAAAGGGTGAGCAGAAACAGGGCAGATAACTGGCTGGTAAATGCCTTGGTGGAGGCAACGCCGATTTCGGGACCGGCATGGGTATAGATGACCCCGTCCGCTTCCCGGGTCATAGTGGATCCTACCACGTTGCAGATAGTAACAACCTTAGAACCAAGTGAAGCAGCCAATCGGATTCCAGCCAGCGTGTCGGCAGTCTCGCCGGACTGGGATATGGAAATTGTCAGCACCCGCTCATTGACCAGCAACCTGCGGTAACGAAACTCTGAGGCAATATCCACATCTACCGGGATGCCCACCCATTTCTCAATCCAATACTTGGCAACCATGGCCGCATGCCAGGAGGTTCCACAGGCCACAAGTGCTATGCGCTCAATATTTTTTATCTCTTCAATGCTCAAGCCGATCTCGGGTAGATCGACCTCACCGGTGTCCGGAATTATCCTGCCGCTCACAGTGTTAAGGATCGCCTGGGGCTGCTCATAAATCTCCTTGAGCATGAAATGCTTGTATCCGGCCTTTTCCGCCATAGCGGCATTCCAGTCAATGGTGCTGATTTCCTTTTCGAGCTCCGTACCATCCTCAACAGACATGATGGTATACGATCCCTTTTCCAGAACGACCAGTTCATTGTCATCGAGAAAGATGACCTCTCGTGTATACGGCAGCAGGGCCGGAATATCGGAGGCAACATAGCAGGCATCGTCATCAACACCCATGACCAGCGGGCTCTGGTTACGGGCCGCCACCAGCATATGAGGCTGCTTCACCCACAGTACACCCAGGGCATAGGAGCCTTCAACACGGGCCAGGGCCTTACGGACTGCAGCAACCAGGTCATCCTCCAGATACTTTTCAATAAGATGGGCCAGCACTTCGGTGTCTGTTTCCGAAGAAAACGTATGGCCTTCAGCCTGGAGTTCCTGCTTCAGGCTGCTGTAATTTTCAATAATCCCGTTATGAACCACCACCAGCTCACCGCTGCAGTCGGAATGGGGATGGGCATTATCATGGGTCGGAGCCCCATGGGTGGCCCAGCGGGTATGGCCGAGTCCGGTATGACTGTCCACCCCGATGCAGTCATCAACCGCCTCTTCCAGATGTACAAGCTTGCCTGCAGCCCGATACTTGACCAGTTCATCCTGATACGGGTACACAAGACCGGCTGAATCATAACCTCGGTACTCCAGGCGGCGTAATCCCTCCAGCAAAATAGGTACGACTCTTCTGTTACCGGTATAACCAACGATTCCGCACATGATAACTCCTGTAGATGTATTATTCGTATAGATGTTTTTGGGTTAGATAAGAAAAATGCTCTGACCCGGCAGTATCATTCATATTGCCAAGCCGACATGGCCGGCGACCTGGAAGAATTAACAGTCTGACTTAGGGCCTGTTAATAAATAAGTGTCACACCTATGCATCCCTGCTTCAGGTCATATTTGTACGATTTTCAATTACAAAATCCTCAACGTAGCTATGCTACGCCTCCGGTTTTGTGCAATCAAATCGTACAAATCTAACCCAAATCAGAGCGCCAAAATGCAACACTTATTTATTAACAGCCCCTTATCCCAGAACAAACACAATAAATACTATCACATACCTGTTACAAAGGATACTGAAAAAAAAGAGCTCATATATAGACCATAAATAAATAACTTTACACAAGGCCTCAAAAAAATGTATTTTTAAAAAAAGATTTAAACAAAGGATAGATAGCATGGATGAACGACAACGCCTTAAGGAACTGCTCCTTGAGAAATCATATAGAGAGGGTACGTTCACCCTCACCTCGGGCAAAACGTCGGATTTTTACATAGACGGTAAACAGACCACCCTTGATGCCGAGGGAGGATACCTGTGTGGTCGCCTTCTCTTTGAACTAATCAAACAGGCTCCGGAAACGATAGGCAGTGTCGGCGGCATGACCCTTGGTGCCGACCCCCTTGTTACAGCGGTTTCCATTGTCAGCTACTTAGATAACAATCCCATTCCCGCCTTTATTGTTCGTAAAGAGGCCAAGGGCCATGGCACAGGTAACTTTATTGAGGGGAAAAAAAACCTGCCGCCCGGCTGCCGGGTCGCCCTGGTGGAAGATGTAGTCACCACCGGTGGTACCCTGATCCAGGTTATAGAGCGGGTTGAAAACGAAGGATTCAAGGTCGGTCTGGTCGTTACGGTTGTCGACCGTCAGGAAGGAGGTGCGGATGCCTTGGCGAAAGCCGGCTATCCGCTGAAATCGATTTTTACCAGAGAACAACTGATCGGCTGATCCTGTGAAATGTAACAGATGTGGTCATAAACTGGAAATTGTCAGACGATGCAGGCAGGTTCGTCTCAAGTGTATCGGCTGCAACCATGAGTACCAGGTACACGAAGTAGCCGCTGATCTGGACCCGGAAACCGAAGAGTTACTTGCCCGTTACACCTGTATAATTTACGATTAGCCCGCATATTTCATGAACACTTTACTCATTTTAAGGTAACCTCTGTAAATCATATGATAAAATTGCGCATTATTCCCTACTTTAAATTTGCAAAGTGTTCACCGAAGGCAAGCCGATGCGACCGCACCTGCTTTGTCGCTGCAGGAGCAG
>JAYEKB010000285.1:0-2546 GCA_034660835.1 Thermodesulfobacteriota bacterium | reverse complement strand
AACAGTATGATATAATATCCTGACCAAAATAATACTGAAAAAACCGGGTGTACCAGGCAGGCATTGAAAGCTGATTCAGTATCGGGGTAGTCGAAAAAATGAAAAATCCGATGAAACCAAGAGTAAAGATGGCCATTCTAAAAGGAAATCCATTGCTGTCTATCGGTAATCCTTTAGGGCCACGACCCAGAATTTTTCTGCTCAGTTGCTGGGTCCATTCCGATAAAAGACCGTACGCACAGATCCAGGAACAGAAGACCGTTCCAAGGGCAAAAGCAAGCAACAATGGCAACAAGGTGCCAACAAAATTATCAAAAGTGAGGTATAAATTTTTTACAGTCAACTGCAATACAGCCAACGGATCAGCAAACGGTATACCGAACAGATGAAATGAAAAATAGTTGCCGTACACATAGCTGTAATCAGTCCGGTTGAGAATAGGAATGATAATAAAAGAGACTGCGACAAAAATTTGGAAAGTGCGACGATAGGTTTTAAGCGTCGGTTTTTTCATCACGCGCCTCCCTCATCAACCCTGGTACTCTGGAACCTGGTGGGGGTAATCACAATAGCATCGGCGGGACAAACATGTTCACAGAGCCCGCAACCGGCACACTCATCGGTAATCACCGGATACTCTCCTCTCTCCAGGCGCATGGCCCGCCATTTGATAGGGCAGCGCTCATAACAGCTGCGGCAGAGCAAGTACTCTCTCCAAGTGTAGCACTTTTTTCGGTCAAGCTCTGCAAAGCCCATACGTACATCTTCGATCGCTACATCGTGCAGAGCGTCTGAGGGACAAATGGCGGAGCAACGCATACAGAGATGGCAGGGAGCCTCCTTGGGATCAATCTCCGGTGTACCAGCCAGAAAAAAATTAAACCCCCGCCGCATCTTGATACAATCAAAAATACAGACCTGGGCGCATTGACCACATTGCAGACAGCGGGAGAGAAATTCCTTTTCACTCCTGGCCCCTGGAGGCCGGAGAAAATATTTTCTAAGATCAAACATGTAATCCTCTGATCCGTTAGATTGTGGACGTGTAGACTGTTAGCTGTTCAAGTTGCTGTAAACGTCCCTAACAGACAACACCTGCAATAGAAACATGTGTTATATCGTGCAGCTGCCGTCCAGGAACCGCACATACAGAGTCCCACATTGTGGGCATATGCCCAATACGTACGAAAAAAAACCGGCCGCCACAACAAAGGTGGCGGCCGGAATCTATCTAATTGATGGGATCTTTCGGCTCTTTTTTCATCAAATCCGTCAAACTGAGATTTGTCTCTAAATTACCGTTTTCATCAATTTCATCTTCAATGGTCAGATAGGTGGTATAGGTGGTTAAAACACCGTCCAATTCCTTAATCTTATTCATTGTTTTTTCAACATCATCGGCTGCGACTTCCGCCACAGTTACGATGAAGTGATCCTGATGGATACCATAGGTGGTGATTTCAGGCATCTCGTTAACCTTAGCTTCCACCCCCTGGACGTCCTCATCCAGGGTATGTATCAAAAATCCCAGTATAGCCATGGTCGCTTAAGCCTTTTTTATCCGCACAGCGCAGATCTTATACTCAGGCTGTTTGGAGCCCTTGTCAAAGGCATTCAAGGTCAACTTATTAATCATCAGGTTGGCATCGTACCAGGGCACAAAGACCAGGCCCGGCATGCAGACATCGGTAACCTTCGCCTGGAAGACCATCTTGTCGCGCCTGGTCTCCAGCAATACATTGTCACCATTCTGAATCCCTTTTTCCTTTGCATCCTCGGGGTTAACCTCAACATAGGCCTTGGGGAAAGATCGTTTCAATTCAGGTACCTTCATGGTCATGGTACCTGTATGCCAGTGATCGATAACCCGTCCGGTGGTCAAAACCAGCGGATAGTCCTTATCCGGTTCTTCAGCTGCCGGTGCATAGGGCCGCAAAATAATCCAGGCCTTGTTGTCAGGTTTACCGTAGAATTTATATTTATTCTTGTAATCCTTGGGAATATTGGGATCCTCGCCGCGGACGTAGCGGATCTTGGTCCCAGGATGATCCTCAGTCGGGCACGGCCAGAGAATACCTGATTCCTTTTCCTGCCGCGCACGGGTCATACCGCTGAAGTTATACGGAGTTTCCGCACTGACCATTCTCCACTCATTCCAAATATCATCAACAGTCTCAAACGGGATTACTTTGGGATCAACACCCATACGCTTGGCAAAATCAAGCAGGATGTCCACGTCAGGCTTACACTCACCCATAGGCTCAACCGACTTCATGAGCAAGGAATAGCGCCGCTCGGAACAGCCATACACGCCGCGTTTCTCACACCAGAAGGCCGGCGGCAGCAGGACATCACAGTACTTGACGGTCTCAGCATCCATAAAGGGTTCACTGAGCACCATAAAGTTGTCCGTACGCTTCATGCCCTCGGTATAAATATTGACGTTGGGCAGGGAATGAGCCGGGTTGGTGCAGATTACAAACATCGCCTTGACCTTGGCCTCGGAAAATGCATACCATTGCCCTGTGGAATGCATTTTCCGAGGC
>JAYEKB010000284.1:0-2546 GCA_034660835.1 Thermodesulfobacteriota bacterium | reverse complement strand
TGCGACCGCACCTGCTTTGTCGCTGCAGGAGCAGGCATAGGCAACTATCGGAGTCTGCGCTTACCTGCCTACTCCTGCGCTCAGCGCATCTGCAGCCGCCTCGACTTGTGAAATATGCGGGCTAATTAGCCAGAAAAAAAGCCTAACGATTCCGGCCTCCTCTGTTTAGCTCCAATCACCTGGCGATTTTCTTACTTGTGGTACAAATTTTTTTACTTTTCTGAGTCGATCTATTGACAACATGATCAAAATACGATAAAAAAACATAAGGTTTAAATAATTTTATAGGTGAAGATTTTATCTGCGTGTGCAATGCGAACGAAAATTTCCTTGTTTTTGCAAAAAAATCATGGGAAATCATTGGGATACAATCCTAAAAAAAGAGAAGGAGGAAGAAGAATGGTCAAAACAATTTCAATGCTGGCTCTTGCCGGATTGATTGCCCTGCCTGCAGTAGCATCTGCCAGTGCAGGTAAAGCACCATCAGACCTGAACAGTAAAATTGATGAGCTGTCCCGCCAACTGGAAGCGCTGAAAGCTCAGATGGCCCAGCAGAACGAATCTATTTCCGAGTACGGTGACAAGGTCGACGATATGGGTGACATGCTGGATGAAAAATCCGAGGCATGGGATCTGGCTGCCCGTTTTAAATTCTACGGTGATTTCCGTTCCCGCATGGATTACTACAGCTCCACCGGGGCCGATTTTATCAACCCGATGACCGGCCGGGTGCAAAGCGGTCCCGACTTCAGTAGTGACACCCTGTTCACCAACCGTTTCCGCCTGAACATGCGCGTCAAGGCAACCGAAAATGTTGAGTTCAAGGGACGTCTTGCCATGTACAAGGTATGGGGCATGGAGAGTTATGCCCGTAACGACCAGCAAACCTGGTGGCCGCAATTTGACGGCAACACCACCCGCACCCCGTCGGACAACGCCCTGCGCGTAGACCGTGCCTTTGTCAACTGGAACAACATAGGAGGAATGCCGATCTGGTTCTCCATTGGTCGTCGTCCGACCACTGATGGTCCTCCTTCACAGCTTCGCCTGGGTGTAGACCAGCGCATGGCTACCCCGCTTCTCTACATGGATTATCCCTTTGACGGTCTTTCCCTGGGATATGCATACGCATGGGGCAATGAGGCAATGGGCAGTGGACGCGTTCGCTTCTGTTACGGTCGTGGTTTTGAGAATGGCTTGCAGATGGATGAAACAAATTTCTGGAATATGAATGCCTACCCGCTTGATGATACCGACTTTGCAGGTATCAGCTGGGATATCCTGAAATCCGGTGATCGTTTTGCGAACTTTCAGTCCTTTGCTGTTATGAACATGTTCAACTATCCCAACTTTCAGGATCCGATCATCAACGCCATGGCACCTGAGCAGATGGGAGCCCACATTACAGAGGGGAACATCTATCACACCAGTGCCACCTATATGGACAAGATCCAGAATTTCAATTATTTCGTAGTCGGTGGCTGGAGCCGGACTGATCCGGGCGGAAAGGGTATGTTCAATGACTATGCCACATCAATGATTCCGCAGCCTGACGGTTCTATGCTCCCCAACCCGTACTGGCGCCCCAACACCGACAGTGAAGACGGCTATTCCATCTATGCCGGTGTTCGCTACGATCTCCCCAATGTCGGCCTGAAATTCGGTGCTGAGTACAACTGGGGATCAGAATACTTTATCGCCTTTACACCGGGTCATGATGACCTGTACCTGTCTAAGCTGGGTACCCGCGGCCAGGTAGCTGAACTTTACATGATTTATGACCTGCCGACCGGTGAGGCCATTTCCAAGTACGCCAAGACATTCGTTCGTCTGGGGTATCAGCATTACTGGTTTGATTATACCGGTGTAGACTGGAATGTTAAACCTTACGACACCGATGATGCAGGCATGATGACAGCAGCATACAATATGGCTGTGCAAAGTGGTTCGCAGCTGCCTGTGGAGAGTGCTGACCAGGTATATCTGACCTTGGATGTTTATTTTTAGATCAGTTACCTGAGCTAAACTAAAACTGAAAAGGGAAAGCCTGAACGGCTTTCCCTTTTTTTATTCTATGACTTTTCAACTACAGAAAACCCCGGCTGCAGATTCCATGCGCTGGTACAGTTCCGATCTTCTTTCCATTGACCATGCCATGCTCTGCAGGTGCGGAGGAGTCAGCTCCAATTCCTTTGCAACTCTCAACCTGAGTTTCGGCGTAGGCGACGACACAGATAATGTGCGGGTAAATCGTCAGCGGCTCAAACAATACCTGGGTATTCATTATCTTGTTTCAGCAGTTCAGGTCCATGGCGACCGGGTGGTTATTGCTGAAGACATCAGGCAGGACACGGAGTTTTCAGAAGCTGACAGCCTTATCACCAATGAACCTGGTGTCGGCCTGCTGATACAACAGGCAGACTGCCAGGCAATCCTGCTCCATGATCCGGAACAAGGGGTTATCGGTGCAGTTCATAACGGCTGGCGTGGAAGCACGCTCAATATTATAGCTAAAACCGTGGCTGCCATGCACGCTTATTACGGGG
>JAYEKB010000283.1:0-10979 GCA_034660835.1 Thermodesulfobacteriota bacterium | reverse complement strand
AGTCTCTGGTTGAGACAGTGGGGAAATCGTTACGCCATTCGTGCAGGTCGGAACTTACCCGACAAGGAATTTCGCTACCTTAGGACCGTTATAGTTACGGCCGCCGTTTACCGGGGCTTCGGTTCAGTGCTTCGCTAAAAGCTAACACGTCCCCTTAACCTTCCGGCACCGGGCAGGCGTCAGACCATATACATCGTCTTACGACTTCGCATAGTCCTGTGTTTTTAGTAAACAGTCGCTCCCCCCATTTCACTGCAACCCTCGTAGGCTCAAATATGTATATAAAATCACCTTGAGGGCACACCTTCTCCCGAAGTTACGGTGCTATTTTGCCGAGTTCCTTAACCAGAGTTCTCTCAAGCGCCTTGGTATTCTCTACCAGTCTACCTGTGTCGGTTTGCGGTACGGTCACCAATGTGAATGTATACGAGGATTTTCCTGGAAGCATGGAATCAACCGCTTTGCGTCCCGTTCGGGACTCGTCATAACGTCTCAGTGTTAACAAGAACCCGGATTTACCTAAGTCCTCCACCTACACGCTTAAACCACCTATTCCAACAGATGGCCGGCCTATCCTTCTCCGTCCCCCCTTATACAAGCTCCACACCAGCGGTACGGGAATATTAACCCGTTTCCCATCGACTACGCTTTTCAGCCTCGCCTTAGGGGCCGACTAACCCTGAGCAGATTAACTTGACTTCAGGAAACCTTAGACTTTCGGCGAGGGAGTTTCTCACTCCCTTTATCGCTACTCGTGTCAACATAAGCTCTTGTGATACCTCCAGCATACCTTACGGTACACCTTCTCAGGCCTACACAATGTTCTCCTACCGTATCAGAAGACAGAGGACAGATGACAGAGGTCAGAATAGTACATACTATTTCCAACTTCTGTGTAATCCTTGAAGCATCTTGGAGATCTCTTTATAAGAATCTCTCCAACGTCTCCACTCTGTTTTCTCTATATAATGAAGATCGAGACAATAACGAAGCCAGACACGCATTTCATCACTTGATCCTATGGCAATCGATATGTACCTTTTAAACTCTTTTTCGGAATGACCTTGTTTACCATGGCCTTCCGCAAGATTGGCACATATTGATTTTGATGCCCTGCGAATTTGATCCGCAAGAGCATACTGTTCTTCCCGTGGAAATCCTAAACTCTTTTTATGGATTTCCAGAGAGACACCATAAGCTTTTTGAAAAACTTGAAGGTCTTCAAAAGATGCTATGCCTTGTCTGTCATCTGTCATCTGTACTCTGTCCTCTGATACCCGCAACTTCGGTACTGCACTTTAGCCCCGTTACATTTTCGGCGCGAATTCACTAGACCAGTGAGCTGTTACGCTTTCTTTAAAGGATTGCTGCTTCTAAGCCAACCTCCTGGTTGTCTGTACAATTTCACTTCCTTTCCCACTTAGTGCAAATTTGGGGACCTTAGTTGGCGGTCTGGGTTCTTTCCCTCTCGACCATGGAACTTATCTCCCACAGTCTGACTCCCGCGATTGAACTTAACGGCATTCGGAGTTTGAAAGGAGTTGGTAATCCGGTGGGACCCCTAGTCCTGTCAGTGCTCTACCTCCGTTAGTCATCTCGCAAGGCTATACCTAAATATATTTCGGAGAAAACCAGCTATCACCGAGTTTGATTAGCCTTTCACTCCTATCCACACCTCATCCGAACAGTTTTCAACCTATATCGGTTCGGGCCTCCAGTCGATGTTACTCGACCTTCACCCTGGACATGGATAGATCACCCGGCTTCGGGTCTACCCCACGTAACTCTATCGCCCTGTTAAGACTCGCTTTCGCTGCGGCTACACCTTGCGGCTTAACCTTGCTACATAGGGTAAGTCGTTGACTCATTATGCAAAAGGCACGCTGTCACACCAATAAATTGATGCTCCAACTGCTTGTAAGCTGACGGTTTCAGTTTCTATTTCACTCCCCTCCCGGGGTTCTTTTCACCTTTCCCTCACGGTACTAGTTCACTATCGGTCACCAGGTAGTATTTAGCCTTGGAAGATGGTCCTCCCGGATTCCCACAAGGTTTCACGTGTCTCGTGGTACTCAGGAACTCCCTAGGGTGAATCAAGATTTCGCGTACTGGATTATCACCATCTATGATCGGCCTTTCCATGCCGTTCCGCTATCCATCATCAATCCCATATCGGGGTCCTACAACCCCTGCAAGTAAACTCACAGGTTTGGGCTCTTCCGCGTTCGCTCGCCGCTACTGACGGAATCTCAATTGATTTCTATTCCTGGGGGTACTGAGATGTTTCACTTCCCCCCGTTCGCCTCATGCAACTATGAATTCATTGCACGATAATAGAGTATGAACTCTATTGGGTTTCCCCATTCGGAAATCTCCGGGTCATAGCCTGTTAGCAGCTCACCGAAGCTTATCGCAGCTTTCCACGTCCTTCTTCGCCTCCTGGTGCCAAGGCATCCGCCGTCAGCCCTTAGTAGCTTAACCATAAGTCTTTTCAAACTAAAGTTATAATACTAAACGCTTTTGTAGTACTTCAGTGATCACACGATACGGAGGCCTATTGGCCCACTTGTACCAGATCACTGTTATACAGTTTAGATACCCTGCTATTCAATTGTCAAAGAACATGTCAGAAGACAGAGGACAGAGGACAGAAGCCAGAATAGTTAGCAGCCTGCGGCTGATTTAAACTACGCTTAACTTACCTGCTCTCTGTTTTCTCTTATCCTCTAACTATATAGAACTTAAAAAACAGGTAACAAACTCAAAGCTTGCTAACTGTTCTTTACTTTCTATTCACCATATGCGAAGCATCTAACCATTCTGTCCTCTGACTTCCGGCTTCTGTCTTCTGATAATGGTGGAGGTGAACGGGATCGAACCGATGACCTCCTGCGTGCAAGGCAGGCGCTCTCCCAGCTGAGCTACACCCCCGGTTTCAGAAACCAGAGGACAGATGACAGAAATCAGATTAAATGCCCGGCTACGCCGGTTTTAAAACAGCGCTATGCGCCTGACTCCTCTGTCTTCTGTCCTCTGACTTCTGTCTTCTGATAAGTGGTGGGCCTGGGGGGACTTGAACCTCCGACCTCACGCTTATCAGGCGTGCGCTCTAACCAGCTGAGCTACAGGCCCTTTACAGATGACAGAGGACAGAAGCCAGACGACAGATTAGTTTGACGGCTGCGCCGGTTTTATAACAGCGCAAAGCGCCTGACTAATCTGTCATCTGTCATCTGATTTCTGTCTTCTGATTTTGATCGCTCAAAACTAAACAGCAAAACAAGCGGGGTTGATCCCTATCAGAAGACAGAAGCCAGAGGACAGAAGACAGATTAATTTCTGCTTCGCAACTGTACTTGTTGTCTAACTGAATTCTTCCTTTAAAAGGAGGTGATCCAGCCCCAGGTTCCCCTAGGGCTACCTTGTTACGACTTCACCCCAGTTACCAGCCATACCTTGGTAGCCTGCTTCCTAAAAAAGGTTCGCTCAACTACTTCTGGTACAACCGACTCCCGTGGTGTGACGGGCGGTGTGTACAAGGCCCGGGAACGTATTCACCGTGGCATGCTGATCCACGATTACTAGCGATTCCAACTTCATGGAGTCGAGTTGCAGACTCCAATCCGGACTGAGACCGAATTTACGGGATTAGCTCCAGGTCACCCTGTGGCTGCCCTTTGTTTCGGCCATTGTAGTACGTGTGTAGCCCTGGTCATAAAGGCCATGAGGACTTGACGTCATCCCCACCTTCCTCCGGTTTGACACCGGCAGTCCCATTAGAGTGCCCAACTAAATGATGGCAACTAATGGCGAGGGTTGCGCTCGTTGCGGGACTTAACCCAACATCTCACGACACGAGCTGACGACAGCCATGCAGCACCTGTCACCGGATTCTCTCTAATGAAAGCACTCTCCTGTTTCCAGGAGATCTCCGGGATGTCAAGACCAGGTAAGGTTCTTCGCGTTGCATCGAATTAAACCACATACTCCACCGCTTGTGCGGGCCCCCGTCAATTCCTTTGAGTTTTAATCTTGCGACCGTACTCCCCAGGCGGTCAACTTAATGCGTTAGCTCCGGCACAGAGGGGATCAACACCCCCTACACCTAGTTGACATCGTTTACGGCGTGGACTACCAGGGTATCTAATCCTGTTTGCTCCCCACGCTTTCGCGCCTCAGCGTCAGTATCCAGCCAGGTAGTCGCCTTCGCCACCGGTATTCCTCCCGATATCTACGAATTTCACCTCTACACCGGGAATTCCACTACCCCCTCTGGTACTCAAGTCTGACAGTTTCAAATGCACTTCCACGGTTAAGCCGTGGGCTTTCACATCTGACTAATCAAACCGCCTGCGCGCCCTTTACGCCCAGTGATTCCGAACAACGTTTGCACCCTCCGTATTACCGCGGCTGCTGGCACGGAGTTAGCCGGTGCTTCCTTTGGTGGTACCGTCAAATGTAAAGGATATTAGCCAATACACATTTCTTCCCACCTGACAGGGCTTTACGACCCGAAAGCCTTCCTCACCCACGCGGCGTCGCTGCGTCAGGGTTTCCCCCATTGCGCAATATTCCTCACTGCTGCCTCCCGTAGGAGTCTGGCCCGTGTTTCAGTGCCAGTGTGACGGATCATCCTCTCAGACCCGCTAACCATCGAAGTCTTGGTAGGCCGTTACCCCACCAACAAACTAATGGTACGCAGACTCCTCCAAATGCGATAGCTTATAAATAGAGGCCACCTTTCTTAATCTCACTTATGAAAGACTAACGTATCCGGTATTAATCCCCCTTTCGAAGGGCTATCCCGAACACCTGGACAGATTATCTACGTGTTACTCACCCGTGCGCCACTTTACTCGCTTCCCGAAGGAAACTTTCTCGTTCGACTTGCATGTGTTAAGCACGCCGCCAACGTTCGTTCTGAGCCAGGATCAAACTCTCCAGTTCAATATCCTGACCAATCACTTTCTTTTCTAAAAATTTAGAAAAATTCAAAAAAATTCAAGGATTGGACTTCAACAAATAAAAATACCGCCACGACTAAAGCCATGACAGTTATTGTATCGGCCCGCTTGAATGCTGTTTAGTTTTCAAAGATCAAAACAAATGCCATAAAAAGCAAATGCACCTATTTATCATAGATAGATTAAATAAATAATCACTTCAGTAAAAACTGTCAATATGTTTTTGTAAAAAGTGATTGCGTTGCCGTGATGTTTTTCACAGGCAACGGGGCGGGAAAATAACCTATGAAAATCTCTTCGTCAATGGATTTTTCATCCTTTTAAACTTTTTTTTAGATTAATAACCTAACCAGCTTGATTTTAAGTAATTTTATTTTTTTCTCATTGCTTTGCACTGTAAATATATCGTAACATGCAGCCAGTGTGAACAAACGGTTCCTGCCGATCCCTGTGGGCTTCGGTTTTTGTTAACCTTTTAACTGTACCAGTTGCCATGCAAAACCTGCTGCGTTGTATTCCTAAAGTTGATGAATGTCTGATAGCGGTTCTTGAGGATCATGAGTTTGAATCAATTCCTGCAGGCCTGATTAAAAAAGGTATCCGCCAGGTACTTGCCGACTACAGGCAGCAGATTCTTGCCGGCAAAGACATCTCCGCTCAGACACTGTCCCTTCCCGTCCTGCTTGATTTAATTAAGAAAGAGATTCATGACCTCCAGCAATCACGATTTCGCAGGGTTATTAATGGCACTGGTGTGATAATCCATACCAATCTTGGCCGGTCTGTTCTTCCTGAGTCCACCATGCAGATGTTGCACCTGGCCGGCGGCAGATATTCCAACCTGGAATATAATCTAAGTACAGGTGAGCGGGGCAGTCGTTACTCACTGGTCGAGGATTTGCTCTGTGAATTGACTGGTGCCGAGTCCGCACTGGTCGTAAATAACAATGCTGCTGCGGTATTGATTGTCCTTGAGACACTGGCTAAGGACCGTGAGGTGATTGTGTCCCGTGGCCAGCTCGTTGAGATCGGCGGTTCTTTTCGTATTCCGGATGTGATGGTTCGCAGTGGTGCCCGCCTCATTGAAGTTGGGGCGACAAACCGCACTCATCTCAAAGATTACCAGAAAGCCATCACAGAAGAGACCGGGTTGCTGCTAAAAGTCCATTGCAGTAATTATCGCATTATCGGTTTTACCAGTGAGGTTGGCAACGAGGAATTGGTGCAGCTCGGGCACGAGCACAAGTTGCCGGTTATGGAGGATCTTGGTTCCGGCTGTTTTGTTGATTTGAGTCGGTTTGGCCTTGAAAAAGAGCCTACTGTGCAGGAGGTCGTTGCCTCAGGTGTTGATGTGGTCACCTTCAGTGGTGATAAACTGCTGGGCGGTCCACAGGCCGGTATCATTCTGGGCCGTACGAAAATTGTTGGCCGGATCAAGAAGAATCCGATTAACCGCGCCATGCGTATTGATAAGTTTACCCTGGCCGGGCTTGAATCAATTCTTCGTTTTTATCGTGATCCCCATACTGTATTTGATAATATTCCCACTCTGGCCATGATTTCCGCGCCCGTTGAACTGGTGGATCGCAGGGCAAAAAGGTTGGCCCGTCGGTTGAGAAAAAGCATAGGTTGTTGCTGTACGGTTACGCTAACAGATATTATGTCACGGGTCGGCGGTGGGGCCATGCCGGAACAAAACCTGTCCAGCAGGGGTGTGGCCCTGCAGCCTGAAGACATGAGTGTCGGCCATCTTGAAAAAGCATTGCGTAGCCTGGACGTACCCGTCATCAGCCGTATTGAAGATGATCGTTTACTTCTTGATATGCGAACAGTTTCAGATGATGAACTTGCTATGATTGACAGAGGCCTGCAACAGGTTCTCTCTGCTGAAGCCTGATATTTTTTGAGTATGATTTCAATTTATTCGGACAAAAGAACAGGTTTTCGGACCCACGATGCCCTCGTTTTTGGCGATCAACTATTACTTGAGGTAAGCAATCTTTTGCCGATACCAGCATCTGTCGGGTTTTGGTTTCACGATCCGGTTTATCGGCTGCAGCATGGGTTCAGTCATCAGCAGCAGGTAATCCTGACTGCGAAAAGAGCTGAAGCCACCCCTTTTGTGCAGGACAACTTGCTGGTTATCCCCCTGGTTATTGAGACGCAACCACAGGTAGATGTTGTTGTCCATGATGTTGATCCTTCCCTGCTCCAGAAGATGGCACCTGAATGGCTGTTTGAACTGCAGGGAAAGATTTTGCAGCGTTTTTCTCTCATCCGGAAGATCTATACGGATCCCGGAACCGGCCTGTATAATCAGCGTGCTCTTGAGCTGTTGCTGTCAGACGGCTCTTGCTGGAAATCTCTGTTTCTGATAGCGACAGTATCCAGGCGGCGTACAATTGCAGGGGGTTACCAGAAGATTGTTCAACTGAGTTCCCTGATGGAGATAGTTACCCGGTACCCGCTTTTTTATTTTGGCCAGGGCATTTTTGGTTGCGTTAGTCCGCAATGTGACCGCAGGGCGGCCCTGGATTTTTCACATCGGCTGATTTCACGTTTGAAGCGGGAAAAGTTGCACCGAGTCCATATCGGGTTTTCTTGCCTTACCGGGGAACAATCGCCGGATAAGACTCTTCACGACTGCTGGCTTGCCCTGTTAGAGGCGGAACGGCGTGGTCCTTACAGTCTCTGTGATGCTGATTTCCTCCATAAACGCGACCAGCATCCCCTTTCTCTGCCTTCAGCGCAGGTGCTGCGAAGACTGCAGCGAAAATGGCGTGGACTCGCCCGGTTTGGTTTGGTTCTTATTGCATCTGCAGGGAAAGAGGATTTACCGGATCTTGAACCCCTGCTGCCTGCTACAAGTTACTGTGTTGCATTGCCTGATGATCAGCAGTTTGTTCTGTTGCCCGGCTGCACTGGTGCCCGGACAGCTAAACTTGTGAAAGAATTGACCGGGAAAATTGAAAACAGCATTGGTCTACATCCAGCCATGGGATTCAGTCACTGGCCATCTACAGGTTCAAGCAAGGTCGATTGTGTCAGGAATTGTCGCAAAGCCATACTGCACGGGAATTTTTACGGTACTGATGCTGTGGTCGGGTTTGATTTTTTAAGTTTAAATGTCAGCGGTGATCTTTATTTTGATGAAGGTAATTATAAACAAGCCATCAGGGAGTACCGGACAGGCCTTAAGATGCAACCCGGTGATATCAACCTGTTGAACAGTCTTGGCGTTGCCCTGGCCGAGGTGAACCGTCATCGTGAGGCTATTGACTGTTTTTCTCAGGTACTTGAGTATCAAGCAGATAACCATATGGCCCTGGTGAATAAGGGGATGAGCTGCCGCCTGATCGGACGGGATGATGAGGCAGTGCACTGCTTTGAAAAGGCGTTGCAGTGTACGGATCATATGGAACAAGCTTCCTTGGAATTGTATCTTCAGCTGAGCAAATTGTACTGCATGCAGGAACAGTATGATAACGCTGTGGTCCTGCTCAATCAGTGGCAGGAAGCAAAAGGTGCCCCTGAAGAGTTCATGTTCTTCAGACTTATGGGAGAGGCCTGTATGGGAGCCGGCCGGAATAGAGATGCCATCCAGGCCCTGCAGCATTCCCTGCAGCTTCATCCAAGAAATGCGGAAAGTTTAAGTATGCTTGGTTTGCTGTATGTGTTGGAAGGACAAGGCGCTGAAGTGGGGTTAAGTTTGTGTGTCAGAGCAATTGGAATGGATGAAACCGAGGCCGAGTATTATTATAGATTGGCATCAGCTCTGTTTCATCTCGAACGGTTTAATGAAGCCCTGCCTGCTGTCAGATCTGCACTTAAGATACGAAGAAATCATGACCGGGCCGTTCTGCTCCGCGGCCGGATATATGAAGGCTTGGGATCGGTTTACCAGGCAAGACAGAGCTATCAGCGGGTTGTTGCCATGAAAGCTGCAGGTCATGGTCGAAAAAAGCAGGCATGGGCCAGGTTGAAAAAGATTAGTGTCGTATAAAAAAGCTGTTTTTCAGAGGAGAACTTATGACTTCAAAGTACAGGAAGCATGCCATGCGGGAGACCCAGTATTGTCTTGACAGTATGACCAGTGGGGACTCCTGGAGAATGTTCAGAATTATGGCCGAATTTGTTGACGGTTTTGATACCCTGTCCAGTGTTAAGCGTCCGTGCGTGACAATTTACGGATCTGCCAGGACTGCCGAAGACCATCCGGATTATACACTGGCCCGTGAAGTTGCCAGGCGGTTGTCGGAGCATGGCTATGGGATTGTCACCGGAGGCGGGCCGGGAATAATGGAGGCCGCTAATCGGGGAGCAATTGATGCCCAAGGATTATCTATCGGGCTGAACATCGACCTGCCCCACGAACAGGAAGGGAACTCTTATGTAAATCTTCCCCTGGATTTCCGTTATTTTTTTGTACGTAAAGTCATGTTTATGAAATACTCTATGGCCTTCATCTGCATGCCCGGCGGTTTCGGGTCCATGGATGAACTCTTTGAATCCCTGACCCTGATTCAGACCAGGAAAATTAAACCTTTTCCGATTATCCTGGTCGGCTCAATGTTCTGGACCGGTCTTGTGGACTGGCTTCGTGAACAAATGCTCGGCACTGGGAAAATAGCAAAAGAGAACCTTGCACTCTTTGAAATCATGGATGATGTTGATGAGATTGTCAGCTATATTCGTAAAACTGTAGTATTTTGAAAAAACGTGATATCATATTGGAACATGATCGTCTCAGGATAGGTACGAGTCGAAAGGGACAGGCGGTCTATTAGGCAAAGGAGAGAGGAATGGCACAGATAGATGCATTTTTTAAGTTAATGAACGATGAAGGCGCATCTGACCTTCATATGATTGCAGGCCAACAGCCGGTGTTGCGAGTGCATGGTGATATTGAACGGGTGAAGTTTAAAACTTTGGAGAATGAGACCCTGAAGGCCATGCTGTACGAGATCTGTCCTGAAGACAAAATTAAGATCTTTGAAGAACGCGGGGATATGGATTTCGGGTATGAAATTCCAGGTCTTGCCCGTTATCGTTGTAACTTTTTTGAGCAGAAGTACGGTATAGGTGCGGTTTTTCGTGAAATTCCAAGTGATATTCTTACCTGTGACCAGCTGGGTCTGCCCAAGGTCATCTCCAAACTGGCCAGCCTGCCTAAAGGGCTGGTGCTGGTGACCGGTCCGACCGGTTCCGGTAAATCAACCACCCTGGCGGCTATTGTAGACGAGGCAAACCGAATCAGGAGCGATCATATCCTGACCATCGAGGATCCCATTGAGTTTGTTCATAAGAGCCAGGGTTGTATAGTCAACCATCGTGAGGTCGGCACCCATACCAAGAGTTTTGCCGCTGCCCTGCGCGGAGCCCTGCGTGAGGATCCGGACATTATCATGGTCGGTGAGATGCGTGATCTTGAGACCATTTCCCTTGCCATGGAGGCATCCATGACCGGTCATCTGGTGTTCGGCACCCTGCACACCATGAATGCGATGAAGACGGTTGATCGCGTCGTTGAAATTTTTCCCGCAAACCAGCAGGGGCAGGTACGTTCTACCTTGGCTGATGCGCTTAAAGCAGTTGTTTCACAGGCATTGTTCAAGCGTGTTGATATCAGGGGACGGGTTGCTGCCCTGGAAGTTCTGATCTGTACACCTGCGGTGCGCAACTTGATTCGAGAGTCTAAAACCTACCAGATTCCATCTGTTATGCAGACCGGTAAGAAATACGGCATGCAGACTGTTGACGATGCCATTATGGCACTGCTGGAGAAGAAGAAAATCAGTGCCGAGGATGCGTACACGAACTGTATTGAAAAACAGAAGTTTGTGAAATTCCTGCGCAAACCGCCAACGGATTTTACCGAGATATAAACAGGCTTAGGGCCTGTTAAGAAATAAGTGTCACACCTATGCATCTCTGCTTCAGGTCATATTTGTACGATTTTCAATTACAAAATCCTCAACGTAGCCATGCTACGCCTCCGGTTTTGTGCAATCAAAT
>JAYEKB010000282.1:0-2550 GCA_034660835.1 Thermodesulfobacteriota bacterium | reverse complement strand
GACCAGTAACGCCATTTCCATTCATCTTCAGGTAAATCAGGTGCTGTATTAGGAAAATAATCCGTATCTATGGCTGGCTTTTTTGTATCATAAGACACTATACCAAGTAGCTCTTTATGGGTGGGCATCCGCCAATCTGATTCTCCGCACAACCTGGCAGTATTAACTCTTTTCACATAAGCCTGGGTGTTACACCACTTGCCGGGATCGCCAGCTTCATAATCATGACACGTATTTCCACCAGAATCAGGTGAGCCGGCCGTACCGCCATTGGTAGCCGAATCAGTATTGTACCAAGTATAGGTATGATTCTTATCATGCAGCCCGCCATCATCGGTTTTCACCTCCCACATCAATCCGGTGACATTATCTTTTACACAAGATCCCGCTTGGGTGAAATCAAACTGGTTTGTACCATGTGAGCAATCCTGTTCACTGGGTACCACTCCTTTGGGGCATGAGGTATTGCCACTGGGATACATGCCGCCCCAAGTTATACCGGTGTCGTTCAGGGAACCGTCATCATCAAGAATAGTTCCGGTAACATTAGTAACCGACAACTTGAGATTAACCGGATTGGAAAGAATCAGAGAAAAAGTTTCATTTGCTTCAGGATCAAAATCTCCATTTATGGTGATAGGAACATTTACTGAGAGTGAACCGGTGCTGAAAGTAACTTTCCCTGAATCAGTTTCATAGTCGTCTCCACCCGTGGCCGTACCATCTTGAGTGGTGTAATCAATACTGGCATTGTCAATATAAGTATCCAGCTTGAAGGTAAAATTAAGTATTGTAGTATCGCTGTCGCCCTCTATTACCGAACCGCCGGTAACAGAAAAAGGGTCGCTCAGCAGCAATGACACAACCGGAACAATTGTAATATCCTCATCATCACCTGCCTGAGTCGGCACTACCTGCCACGTAGCCAATACGATGACAACTACATTCAATGCTGCAAACTTTGTTAAAAAGTTTCTTAAAATGAACAACATTAAGGTCTCCAATTAATAAATTGATAAAATACCAAAATATAAAAATAACATCATGGTGGTACCCTGGGACGATTTATGCCATCGTCCCGACACAGGCCGGAATCCATAGTTACTAAAAATAGAAAATATTATCATCACAGTTACAAAACAGCGATTTGAAAGTCAAGGGTTTTCCATATGGTCGACTTAACGCATTGGTTTAATGAAGGGAGGGAAATAAAAGCACCTGAGCTGTTGTTGCCTTATCCAGCCCTTCACTGTCGCGATCAATGACCAGCAAGCCGTCCGCCTTTACAAGTGGCGTAAGCAGGCCGGATTTTCCATAAATCGGCAGGGCCACAGGAGGACTTCCATCGCTTTCACGTACCAACTGGACCCGAACGTATTCTTCGCGGCCGATTGCCGAAGGGATCTGTTCCCCGGTAATTGCCTGGATGGGAAGCAGACCAAGATCAATGGTCATGCCTGCAAAACGGCGGAGCAGGGGCCGGACAAAGAGGTAATAAACCACCATGGCCGAGGCTACATGGCCGGGCAGACCAAACAGGGCCTTGTTGCCGACGCGGGCCAGAATAGTAGGTTTGCCGGGCCGGATGGCAACACCGTGGGCGAGGAGTTCAGAGTCTTCCAATCGTTCCAGTACCTGCAGGGTAAAATCGCGCTGTCCCACCGAGCTGCCGCCCGAGAGCAGGACCATGTCTGCACCTGCCAGAGCGTCCCGGCAGGCAGCAAACATGGTGTCAAGATCATCCTGTATTATGCCGATCTGGTTGGCAATGCCGCCACTCTCTTCCACCAGGGCAGCCAGGGTGGTGGAGTTGATATCACGGATCTGGCCCGGTCCCGGCTGCTGATCAGGTGGGACCAGTTCATCGCCTGTTGACAGGATGGCCACAACAGGCCTGCGGTGGACAGTAACATCGGTGACACCGAGACCGGCCAGAACACCCACATCCTGGGGCCTTAGTTTTCTGCCCCCGGCCAGTACCAGTTGACCCTGCTCCGTGTCTTCACCGGCACGGATAACATTTTCACCGGGAGCCACCGGCCTGAAAATTTCAACGGTTTCTTCGTCCATCAGGTGCGAGTATTCAATCATGACCACAGCATCCGATTTAGCTGCCAGCTCACCACCGGTCCAGATACGGCTGGTCTGCCCGGGGCGAAGAACAATGTCACGACCGGAAGCACCCATGGAAATCTCACCAACAATGGTGAGCAGGGCAGGTTCGGATTCACTGCAGCCAAAGGTGTCCCTGGCACGAACTGCAAAGCCGTCCATGGTCGATCTGGAAAAGGGCGGCAACTGTTCCGGAGCAGTCACATCTGCAGCAAGAACTCTGCCTGCACTGTCACCAAGCGGAACTGTTTCAGTCTCCAGAGCATGGAAACGATCAAAAAGATCTACAAATTCGCTGGAACTGATGAGCTGGAAAAATCCTTTCACAATTTTTTTTCCCCTTGTTGTAAAATCCAGACCTTGTAAAATTTTCGTATTCCTTGTTTCCAAACATCGATATACCAACACAATGCATCAAAACTGGATAATTGACAGTTG
>JAYEKB010000281.1:0-2554 GCA_034660835.1 Thermodesulfobacteriota bacterium | reverse complement strand
GGTCGCATCGGCTTGCCTTCGGTGAACACTTTGCAAATTTAAAGTAGGGGATAATGCGCAATTTTATCATATGATTTACAGAGGTTACCTTAAAATGAGCAAAGTGTTCATGAAATATGCGGGCTAAAAGCCTACAGCCTGAACCGCTAATTAAAAAGGCGGCTGTTCCATTTCGGAACAGCCGCCTTTCTGCTTTCAAGCCTGACTAAGCTTATTTTATATCAGCTTAGTGGCCACCATGGGTTGCCCGCATGACCTTGGCAAGTTCTTTGATCTCACCCAGGTCTTTATACATTTCCGCAAAGCCATACCAGTAGGCATAGTCCGGATTAACATGGAAGAAACCCTGGTAGGCCCGCATGCGGTGCTTCATATACATTTGGAGCAGTACCTGGTCAATATAGGAAATTTTGTCCAGATCCTTATCCCAGGCAGTACCGTTGGTGTGCATGAAGGCCAGCAGGAACGGGTAGTTTGCCGGGTAGCCGGCAGGTTTTTTGATGATACCGTCTTTGTACAGGGCGGCCACAGTGGTAATAGCCTCCGCCATCAACCGGTCAATCTTCACGAACATGGTATCGCCCGCGTCCATTTGCTCTTTGGCATATGCCTCCGAGTGACATTGGGAGCAGACCTTGAGCATTTTATCACGCTCTTTCTGCCAGGATTCCTGAGTCAGGCGAACCATATCTACAGCCTTGACAGCGTCAAGGATCGGAGTGGGCTTGCCTGTCTCCGGATCAAGGACTCCAAGGGCCATGAGGATAGTCACCCGGTCGTCGGCTGCCTGCTTATCATCAGGCAGGGGCAGGCGAACGCCGAGGAAGCCCCAGGCAGTGTGATTTTCATGAGTACCGTCGGGCAAGTGACAGGTCTGGCAGGTCGGTGCCACGGCATCGGCCGGCAAGTCTCCGTTTTGTTTAGCAAACCAGCGTGCACCATGTTTGGAAGAAGACCACATCTCCCACTGGGGATGATCATAACCCATGTGGCATTGCTGACAGGCCCTGGGATTGTTGGCCTCTTTTTTGGAAAAGGAGTGACGGGTATGGCATTCGTCACAGGAGTTGTTCTGGTAGCGATAGCCTTTATCCAGCTGCTCTTTTTTCTGAGCTTCGCTCTTGATACCCATGTTATGGCAGCCGCCGCAGCCACGTCCACCTTCAATCAGCTCATCAGGAGCAAAGTGGGTTGCCGGGATGGCGTTAAGGGAAGTCCAGCCGAAGTTGTGCTTGCCTTTGGCAAAAGAGTCAAACTGATCCTGGTGACACTCGGCGCAGACATGCTCATCAGGAAGCTGAGCATTTTTGTAGTCCTCTGCAGTGGAATGTTTGTCACCATGACAGTCCACACAGCTTACATCTTCTTGGGAATGTTTCGAGACCTTCCAGTCCTGAACCTGGCCTGGAGAAATTTTAGTGTGGCAGTCAATACAGCTGTCAGCCATGGCACCACCTGACATCAGCAGTACAGTTACTGCTCCCCCAAGCAATGCATACTTTAATTTGTGCATTCGGACCCTCCTTTAATTGATCTGAAAGTAAATGATGGAAAAAAAGATTATGGACATATACCACATACCTTAAAAAATAAATTGATTTAAAGCAACAATAAGTGAAATTGGGAAGTGAAGGGCAGGTGATATCACTTCCGATTTCAAACAGAGGAAGGGTCTGAAATCGGAAGTGGAAAAACTGATACTTACGAACTACTGAATTGCGTTAATTCCCTGGCTCTGCTGACAGTCCGGACATACGCCGGTAAACTCGACATGGTGCCCCAGGATCTGGTACGAGCTGTGTTCTGCCGCTGCGGTCACCAGATTGTCGATAACCGGTACTTCCATATCCTCTACCTTGCCGCAGCAGGAGCAGCGGATATGATAATGAGGGTCAGTGGTGGCATCAAAGCGCTTCTGAGTACCTCCTACTTCAAGTTTCAGAATCATGCCGTTATCTGCCATCAACTCTAAGTTTCTGTAAACGGTACCCAGGCCAATTCGAGGCAGACGTTTGCGAACCATATCATAAAGTTCACTGGCAGTGGGGTGGCTTTTTACCTTGGCTAATTCTTCCAGTATAATCTGGCGCTGGGTAGTCAGTCGAATCATCGGGGCAGGTGCATTCATCATGTTGTTCCTGTTGAAGAAGTTAATAATAAAAATCTTTTCGTTAAATAATCATTCTTAGTCATGATAAGGGATCTGGAAATATTGTCAAGAAATAATGAATGATTGTTCAGTTTTATATTCCAGTACAAGAAGTGTAGAATACACAGACTGTTCAATCGTCATGGAATATATAATGAGGTTAGGTGGTTATCGGCATTCATCGTTCCAGGCAGCCAGTGTTGGATTTCTTTTGCGCAATGGCGATTTTTTTTGGAAGCAGCAGCCTGAGTGGTAGGGGTGAAGGCAGTGGTACCGGCTTGCTAACCCGCATATTTCACAAGTCGAGGCGGCTGCAGATGCGCTGAGCGCAGGAGTAGGCAGGTAAGCGCAGACTCCGATAGTTGCCTATGCCTGCTCCTGCAGCGACAAAGCAGGTGCGGTCGC
>JAYEKB010000280.1:0-10994 GCA_034660835.1 Thermodesulfobacteriota bacterium | reverse complement strand
GTCTTTTTCTACCAGATACAGTAGGCATGAACGGCAAACGTGTAAAGTAATTTCGCTTCAAAAAAAACCACTTTGTGGTACTGTCAGTGCCGCCATCTTTCTGGCGTGATAGTTGGTAACATCTTGCCGTAAATATAAATTCGTGTCTTGGGCCGGTGTTATGCGCACCGCATTTTCCAGCAAAACTCTTTCAGGAAAAACACACTAATTTTATGGTCCCATCCATAGAAGTTGAAGATATAGCTCTTTCAAGACAAATCGTCGCAGAAAGTGATGCCTTCAGCGCAACGACACCCCTACAGATAGAGAACGAACTAAAAAAAGGAGTCTTCTCTGTTATCCCTATACAATTGCCTGAATTGGTACTCAATTAATGTTTCATGTATCTTCGAGACAGGGCTTTTATCTCCAGCAACAGAAAAATAAATGAGTTTGGTTAGAGAGGTTGAAAAGCTCAACAATGACTTAATCAAAAGCTACTTTCCTCAATAGCACAAAATCAATAAAGATAATGGCAATTTTAACCGGATTCCACGAGCAGTCTATAGAGATATTTCCTGATAGGGTTCTCAAAAGCAGAAAACAGTCTTTTGCGCCAAATTTGCTTACATCATCCCATCAAGTCAACTTAACCTTATCTGTACATCTCTTAAGCGGACTGTTGCCTACGACCGGTTAACCCTTGCCTTAATCTCTACTTTCCAAAAATGGATCGACGTGACACAAAATGGTGGCAGAGAGACGCGATAGGTAAAGTAGTTAAGGGGGGATCGACAGTCCAACCCAGAACCAAGCACAGACCCTGCTCAACAAGAAGATTAAGGTGTATGGGCTTTGAGTTTTGGGAAGGATTACAATTTATTTTTCAATTAACAACACGGCCCTTCAATTCCCAGCAGCTCATTTATTATCCCACGCACGCATCCTTCACCAGCCTCCACAGTGATTGCTCCGGTGGGACAGTTACGCATACAGGCACCGCATTCCATGCAGAGATTACGAGCATTCATAACCGCTTTTTTGTCTTCGATGGTAAAAACTCCGTGAGGGCAAACCACCGTACACATACCGCAGCCAATACATTTATCCGTGTCACATTCAAGGGTGACCACATCTTCCAGATAACGAAACGCTTTCATTATTTTTTTCTCCTTATCCTAGCCACAATGCAGTTACCCAGAGGCCAAAACCGCTTATAATCGATAGGAACTGAATGGGCATGGCCCGCAGCATTTCCTTTCTGACACCATTGAGTGAAGTGAATGTTGAAGCACCGGTAAAGGCCATGCCGAACCAGGAAGAAACGGCCAGAGTAATGAGCAGCCATGAGCATTTTTCCAGCATTGAATAATCCATGGCAAAAAGTCCTGCTCCCTGAAACAGCAGAGCAAAAAGAAGCAGACCGCAAAGAGCTCCTTTAACGCTGAAGGCTCGGCCCGGAATCCAGGGGAGCAGCAGCGGAACAACTATGGTGCCTGCAACAATTCCTATGAGAAGTGCAAGGGACGGCGGCAGGCCATGGGAAATTACGGTTTGCAGGAATGGACCATCTCCAGCAAACCCTGCAGTGAGGAGAAAGACCAGAATAATTGGAATCCCCTGCTTTAAAGCCAGCATAATATCTACGGGAATCAGCACCAGACGTTCCTTAAAAGGAAACTGCTTTATACGCATTTCCGGAGTTGCTTTACAGCCATTATCCAAAAAGGTCGGAAGATCCTGAAGCATCACCGGTCCATAAGTAACGGAGAAGCCGCTATATTTTTTTACCTCAAAGGCAGCAACTCCAGTTGCTCCAAGCTGCGGGACAATCAATTTTCTATGATTAACCACATCCTTAAGGCGAGAAGCCTGAATACGGTCTATCAACTCCTCTGAGCCAAAGGTTCCCTCACCGGCTGCGCACCAGACATTGATTCCTTTTGTATCAAGTACCAGTATCCAGAGAGACCTGCCCGCCATTGCCTGACGGAGCAAATCAAAAGTCATTTTGTAGTTGGCGGTCACCAGAACATGGTTGGCGTCTGTCGGCTCCCCGATAGCATAAAGGCCGGGCTCAATAGAGAAATGATCTCGGCCTATATTCCAGCGCACTAAGTAATGGCCTCGTTTGTCCTTTC
Organism: Thermodesulfobacteriota bacterium; assembly: GCA_034660835.1. GTDB lineage: Bacteria > Desulfobacterota > Desulfobulbia > Desulfobulbales > Desulfobulbaceae > Desulfobulbus_C. The sequence continues at coordinate 8,874 of JAYEKB010000280.1, read as the reverse complement.
CGTACAATTTCGAACCAACTCTTGGAACTTCACCCACCCTGGTTGTAATGGTATCAAGGACAAATGACTGCTCTGCCGAGGGGAGATGAAAATCTCCTGCCCCCTCCGGCACCGGTTTTGCCATGGGAAAGATCGTCAGGGGTGCATTCATGCTTTCTTTTCCTCATGCATTACAAATAACATTGAATCTGTGTCGGGCCGTTAGTCTGACATGAACCACTGCATCCGTAATCTGTTTCTTCTGTTTTTGGATTAACATGACTGTGATTATGATCCTCTCCGGTGGAACTTGTTAGCCACTTACATTGATTGGTCAAACTCGTCTCGGTATCTGATAGTTCCAGAAACGTCGGTCATGCCTGGCTTCATCAAGAACCAGGAGCATGAACGCTTCATCTGAAACAGCATCCCACTGACATAAGAGGCCGCTGCACGAAGCTGGAGTAAATCCAAAACGCTGATAATACTCAGAGTGACCGAGAACAATAACGAAAGGATACTTCCGCTTATATACAATCTCAATCCCAGCTTCTACCAGCATGGAACCAATTCCTTGCCGTTGACGTTCTGGCAACACAACCATAGGAGCAAGCCCCATGCCTTGAATAACTTCGCGCTCAGCGGACACAGACACAGGGCTGAAGAAGATGTGGCCAAGGATCGTTTCATATTTACAGATCTTATTGGCAATCTTAACACTTGTTTTAGTTGCGAGCATGAACCTTCTTCATGAATCTGTGAATCAACGTATTTGCTATTGGTGGAAGGAAGGTCAATAAATTGGCACTTTTTTAATATATCAAACAAAATCATTTTATGTGGTCATTTCATGATCAAGCAGGCTTGCTTGTTCACAGATTGTACTCCTTAATCTTATTGAGTAATGTTTGCCGGGCAATGCCGAGAAGTTTGGCCGCTTTACTTTTATTGCCTCCGGTCTGAAGCAATGTCGTACGGATAAACTCCCGTTCCATATCGCGCAGAGTAGGACCTGAAACCGTCGTCTGAGTATCAGGTATCGTTACTCCTTCCGGCAGCAGATGAATGGGTAATTCGTTGGTGGTGACCTGTTCACCAAGACAGAGGATAACCGCCCGTTCAACAGTGTTTTCCAACTCCCGGATATTTCCCGGCCAATCGTAGCGCATAAAAAGATTCAAGACCTCGGGATGAAATCCCTTGATGTCTTTGCGATTCTTTTTGGCATATTTTTGCAGAAAATGGCGGCTTAAATCCGGGATGTCGGTACTCCGTTCCCGTAATGGTGGCAGGTGAACCGGCACTACGGAGAGACGAAAGAAGAGATCTTGGCGAAAGGTTCCTTCTTGGATCATAGCCTGCAGGTCCTTGTGCGTGGCAGCCACCAACCGTACGTCAACCGAGATAGTCTGACTGCCGCCGAGTCTTTCCAGTTCTCCTTCCTGCAGGACTCGAAGAATCTTGGCCTGGGTGGTCAGGCTCAGATCACCTATTTCATCCAGAAAAAGAGTCCCTTGATGGGCCAGTTCGAAACGACCTTTGCGCTGCGATGTGGCACCGGTAAAGGCACCCCGTTCATGACCAAACAGTTCGCTCTCCAGCAGGTTTTCATGAAGTGCGGCACAGTTGACCTTGATAAAGGGAGACTCCCTCCGTTCACTGTTTTCGTGCAGTGCATTAGCAATCAGTTCTTTGCCGGTGCCCGACTCACCGGTTATAAGAACAGTGGCGTCGCTGGGAGCCACCAGGGCCAGCGTATTAAACATCTCCTGCATCACTGGGCTGTTGCCGATTATCTTGTCAAAAGAAAAACGCTCCTGTAAACGCTTCCTCAGCTCGTGGTTTTCCTCACGCAACTGAAGAAGATTAAGCGCTTTGTTTATAATCAGTTTGAGTTCTTCAATATCGACAGGTTTGGTAATGTAGTCAAAGGCCCCTAATTTCATTGCCTCTACAGCAGTTTCCACTGAGGAAAAGGCGGTAATGACAATGACAGGCAGAGAGTATCCTTTCTCCTGCAAGGCCTTGAGAGTAGCCAGCCCATCCATACGTTTCATTTTTAGATCAAGGAGAACCAGATCAACCTGCTGGCCGGTAAGCAGGGGCAATACTTCGTCGCCATCTTCAGCCTCGAACAGAAAATAACCGGCTCCGGCAAGATTGGCCTTAAGCATTGTCCTGTGAGCCGTATCGTCATCCACTAGCAATAACCGTATTTGTTCCGTACGCATCATTACGCCTTATTGGGATTGTGGTAAAATAATGGTGATAGTTGTACCCTTGTCCGGTTGACTCTCCACCTCAAAACGCCCATTGTGCTGCTCAATAATCTGGTGGCTGACGGCCAGTCCCAGGCCTGTTCCCTCTTTTTTGGTAGTGAAAAAAGGGTCAAACATTCTTTCTCTCTCTTCCTCTTCCATTCCCTGACCGTTATCCCGAACCTGTATGTGGACTGTCTGGTCTTCCTGCCACACTTTAATAATGACTTCTCCTCCGGCAGGAGTTGCGTTAATGCTGTTTTTCAGCAGGTTGAGTAATACCTGTAAAAGAAGATCGGGATCGCCCTGTAGCCGGATATTCTCACTCTCACTATTTTCTATTTGCATGGAGACAGAGTGGCTGTTGCACTCAGCCAACATGAGCTGTTCGGTTTTAGCCAACAGTTTTTTTACGTCAACCTGACTAATGTTCGGTTCCCGTGGCCTGGCAAATTGAAGGAGGCCTGAGATTGCCTGGTTGAGTCTGTCTACCTCACTGATCATCAGGTCGGCATATTGGCGGCTTTCACTCTGCTCCTCTACCTGAGAGCCGAAGTATTGGGCAAAGCCGCGCAGGGTTCCAAGCGGATTTCTAATTTCATGGGCAATCCCTGCCGCCATGCTGCCAAGAGCTGCCATACGGCGAGCGCGTTCAAGTTGCTGCTCCATCTTGCGAATATCACGCATATCCCGCAGGATAAGAACCGTGCCTATGCGGTTGCCATCAGGGTCCAGCAGTTGTGAACCACTCACTTTCAAGGCAATTTCTTCCCCATCTTTCTGTGAACAGAGAACAAGCTGCTCAACCACCTCTTTTTGTTTCTGCAGGTGTTCAAGTGGGCATGAGGATAAAACCTCACCCATGTCCTTACCTTCAATTTCTGACTGAGGACTGCCGATAAGCTCCTCTGCTTTGGAGTTGCAGGAAATAATTTTTGATGTCGCGTCCAGGGTGATGAGGCCATCCGGCATGCTTTCAATGACATTTTCCGTGTAACGCCGCATTGTGGCCAGGGTGGCTCGGGATACCCGCATCTCCTGGTAGAGAAAGAGAAAGTACAGCCCACCGCTGCCAAGCAGAAAGAGCAGCGCTCCCATAAATATGGTATGTCGGACATCCTGCTGTCTGACGGCATCAAATTCATGGGTATGGAAGCCGATAAATATCAACTGGTCGCCTCTGTCATGTTGGCTTTGTGCAAAATTACCCAATCGTCTGGACATCGCCTGATTCGGAGGCATAAGGGGCGGCAAGGGAGCAAACTCACGTGCAATCTCAAAGATCTCGGATTCTTTGTCGAGAGCAGTTATCGCCCGGTCTTGACTCAAAAAAAGCTTTACCTTTGTGATATCCACTGGAGCAGGCAGATCACCGGCTTCGCTCACCAGGTGGCCATGCTCGTCCACAATCCGGATATAGGCAATACTCTCTTCTGCTGCAGTTTCCGTCACCAGGGTATCGAGGGGATCACTGCCCATCATCTGGTGCATAATGGATGTCCTGGCACCTGCCTCAAAGGAGCGAATCAAGGTTAATCCCTGCCTGAGCAGAAAGTTTTCCATGAGCAGCTGTTCCCGATGGATGTTTCGTACGGTGGCAACAGCAAGAATTGCTGCAAGCAGGATCGTGGCAAGAATCAAGGCCAGGGCCGGTTTAGACAGCCTGAAAGGATAACGTATCTCAGGAATATAGGTTTCTGTCATGATGCTTCTTCTTGAAAGCCCTCATCGTCGTTAAATTTCAGCAGGTATTAAGACTTGTTACCGGCCAGACATAAAAAGTTTTTCCCGGTTTATGACCAACTCCACAGGCACCCTTGTTCAGATACAGGACCCAGGCCCAGTCGGTTTCAAAAAAGCTGGTGGTTGAAGACCAGTAACCGTCTTGCATTCCTCTGAAGGGGTGCGTTTGCGGCAGGGCCGGACTATGACTGCTGCAATCAACCAGTGAAGCCAACTCGTTTATATTTGGCAGGCGCCAGTGGTATCTCCCGTCAAGGCCGTCCATGTTGGCATCCTGAACCGCATCAAGGGCCTGCTGCCAGTTGACAGGGTTTCCGGTCAAGTCGCAATGAGTTGCCCAGCCAAGTCCGGTCAACCGATCATGGATCATACAGGATTTTTCCGTAAACCGGGGATGAGGCCAGGCACTTCCCATCAGTAGATCTCCATCCTGCCCAGTGCCGGAGCAATCAATCACATTACCTGAAACATCATAGCATTTCTCCTGACCAGTCGCAGGTAAAACCGCATTGCCTTTTCCACGTACAGGCCAGAAGAGCTGATACTGGTCTTTGCGGCCGTAAAACATCCGCGCCCCCTCAAGGTGGATTGACCAGGCATAAGCCGGGTTAATAACTGCTGTGGTCGATGACCAATACCAACCAAGAAAGGGATTCATGCAGGGAAGGGTGTCCGGCAGAGCCGGTTTTCTGGTCTGGTAGTCTATCAGGCTACGCAATTCATTACGGTTAGGCAGCCGCCAGTCCCTGTAACCACCGTACCGCTCCCGGTTTAAATCAGCGACCTGTTTAAAAGCCTCCTGCCAGGTGCAGGGAAATATACCTATATTGGCATCTTGAGACCAGGCCAGCCCGGTTAAACGGTCGATAATCGTTTTTTCCTGGAGCTCAAAACGGTCAACCGGCCAGGGAGTACCTGTTTGCAAGTCACCATCATGACCACTGCCAGGGCAAGAAATTTCCTGTCCCATGCTATTATAGCAATGGCTCTGTCCAGTGTGCAGTAGGTAACGCATATTCTCTCACCAGCAGATCAAAAACGCAGCCGCAGACCCCCACCTGCAGGCAGAAATCACCATTGTTATCGACACGTAACTCACTCTGTTAGTATCCAAGCATTGTCAACTGGTGCTCCTTCCTGCTGGCACATTCCAAGTCCTCTGGAAAAAATATTAAGAAGTCCTCGGTCAAAATGGGAGACGGCATCTGCTTGAATAATTTTAACCTCAGCTAACTTTCAAGGATCTGGAAAATTGTATCAAGAGAGGGACGATTAGCGGGACCATCACCAATATAGTGTAAACGCACAATACCATCCGGATCGATTAATATGTCGCCACCCCGTTGATAGATATCACCCGTTGCTTTTTTTGGTTTATGTCCTTGTAAGATTTCCATAAAATAGGCCCACCATGTCTTCGGCCCCCAGATGTCCCAAAAGGAGGCGGAAAACATACCATACCCTTGGTATACCTCTCTTGACTCGTCGATCAAAACTGGCCAGTTGGTGCCGGTTTCTTTACTGTATTTGTAAGCAATATCTCGAGACGCAAAGGTAACGACTACAATTTTTACATTATATTGACTGATTTTTTTTCATTCTCCCGCAACTGCGAAAGATGCGCACGGCAGGGCAGTCAGCCAAGGTGACGGAGAAAAACCATGAGCAGCCAATTTCCCGTATAATCAGAAAGTCTATGAATTTTATTTTCACTATCTGCAAGATTGAAAGAAATTGCAGAATGTCCGGTTAGATTTACCATTGTCGTCCCCCAAATTATTTAGAGACAAAATCGTCATCTATTCACTTTACAGTGAACGCCCTGAGCCTTATGGCATTGCTCACAACCGAAACGGAACTTAAACTCATTGCCGCTGCAGCAATTATCGGGCTGAGCAGAATACCGAAGGCAGGATACAAAATACCGGCAGCCACCGGTACTCCCAGGGAATTATAAACAAAGGCAAAGAACAGATTCTGTTTGATATTGGCCATGGTAGCCCGTGAAAGTTTTCTGGCACGGACGATGCCGGTGAGATCACCTTTAACCAGGGTGACTCCAGCGCTTTCCATGGCCACGTCAGTGCCGGTGCCCATGGCAATGCCAACCTGAGCCTGGGCCAGAGCCGGGGCATCGTTAATGCCGTCACCGGCCATGGCAACCACTTTCCCTTCACCCTGAAAACGTTTTACTACTGCCGCTTTCTCATCGGGAAGTACCTCGGCCACAACCTCATCAATATCAAGTTTTGCAGCCACCGCCTCTGCAGTTGCCCTGTTGTCACCGGTGAGCATCACTACCTTAAGTCCTTCATCGTGCAACTCTTTGATGGCTGCCGGAGTGGACTCTTTGATCGGATCGGATACGGCCAGAATACCGATCAGTTTACCGTTAGCAGCTACGAACATGACAGTCTGCCCTTCTTTTCGCATGTCCTCGGCACGACTGTTCAGCTCATCCGTATTGACACCTGATTCATTCATCAGCTTGAGGTTGCCGATAAGGACGGGTGTTCCCTCAACAGTTCCGGCAACCCCCTTGCCGGTGACGGAGTCAAATTCTTCCGGCGTTACAATGGTTATCCCCTTTTCTGTTGCAGCGGACACGATTGCTGCAGCCAAAGGATGTTCGCTTGAATTTTCAAGACTTGCAGCGAGTCTGAGAAGTTTATTTTCCTCCATATTTGCTGCTGCAATTATACCGGTGAGTTTTGGTTTTCCCAAGGTCAGCGTGCCGGTCTTATCCACCACAAGGGTATCTATCTTGCGCATGGTTTCAATGGCTTCGGCATTTTTAAACAGCACGCCCATTGTTGCTCCTTTACCGGTAGCTACCATAATGGACATGGGCGTGGCCAGACCAAGGGCGCATGGGCAGGCTATAATCAAAACCGATACAGCTACAATTAAGGCATACGCCAGACGAGGGTCAGGACCGAAGAAATACCATACACCAAAAGCGACTGCAGCAATAACAATGACAACCGGCACAAAGTAACCAGCCACAAGATCTGCCAGTTTCTGAATGGGAGCACGGCTGCGCTGGGCATCGGCCACCATCTGAACGATTTGGGCCAGCAAGGTATCACTACCGACCTTTTCAGCACGCATGGATAGAGAGCCGGTGGTATTAACTGTGGCTCCGATTACCTTATCTCCGGCCTTTTTTTGTACAGGGATAGGTTCCCCGGAAATCATGGACTCATCCACTGAACTTGAGCCGTCAATGACTTCGCCGTCTACGGGCACTTTCTCGCCTGGCCTGATCCGTAACACATCTCCTGTCTGGACATGCTCCAGGAGAATATCTTCTTCTGAGCCATCAGTATTAATTTTTCTGGCCGTTTTGGGGGCCAGGTCCAGTAATGCCTTAATAGCTGCGCCTGTTTGACTTCGGGCTCGCAGCTCCATAACCTGGCCAAGAAGAATCAAGGTGACAATGACGGCCGCCGCCTCAAAATATATACCCACAGCGCCTTCAGGTCCACGCATGGTTGCCGGAAAAAGACCAGGAAAGAGCACCGCAATAAGGCTGTAGATATACGCCACAGAAACCCCCAGGCCGATGAGAGTGAACATGTTCAAATTTTTATTGATTACAGACTGGACGCCCCGAACATAAAATGGCCAGCCAGCCCAGAGAACAACAGGTGTAGCCAGGATAAGCTCCCCCCAGCCAAGCGTTTTTGCTGAAGCCAGGTTGCCAATGAGATGGCCGCCGGGAAGCATATCGCGCATGGCGATAATGACCAGCGGTACGGTGAGGATCGCTCCAAAAATAAATCGTTTCCTCATATAATCGAACTCAGGGTTCTCTTCCTCAGCATCAAGAGAAATGGTACGTGGCTCCAGGGCCATTCCACATTTCGGACAGCTTCCCGGTTCGTTCTGCACTATTTCAGGATGCATGGAACAAGTGTACTCTGTTTTGCTTGCCGGCTGGACAGGAAGTAATGGTTCAAGGGCCATACCACATTTGGGACAGGCTCCCGGTCCTTCCTGTTCCACTTCAGGGTGCATGGGGCATGTGTAGGTATGGGCTCCCGATGAATGTTTCATTCCTGTGGGTTTGGAGTGATCTCCTTTATCATCGTGTTCGCCATGACAACACTCTTTGGTCTCCACGGCACCATAAGCACCAGGATTCTCTTTAAATTTTGCCAGGCAATGATCACTGCAGAAATGATAGATTGTGCCTTTATATTCGTGTCCGGTAAAGGCCGACTCATCTTCCGTGCTCATACCGCATACTGGATCAATATAACTTTTTATCTCCACCCGCTGACGACTATGATCATGGTTGTGATTATGAATTGTGTTTGTCATGATGCCCCCCTCCTTTTCTTTGCTGAGCAGAAGAGTTTGTTACTTTCAACCCCTTATATGCCCGCATACTTGTTAGGGTTTAAGTCGAATAATTTCTGGCACCTGTCCGAACAAAAGTGAAACGTTCTGCCACGAAATTCACTGACAGCAGAATCGCCGGTCACATCTATGCCGCAAACCGGATCTTTCGCATTATCGTAAGACATCTTCCGTGCATGATGATCTGTGGGAGGAAGAGACTTATCCTGTTGTCCTCCATGGCCCGGGTGATCATTATGGCCACCACAGCACCCACCTCCTTTTTTCATCATCATATAAACAATCAAACCAAATACTATTATCCAAAAAAGATTTCCCAGTGTCATGATGCACCTCCTGTATGGTGATGATGTTCGGTTCCCTCCGGATCGCCGTCCAGCGCCCAATAATTGGACATTTGCTTACCGGCCTATATCCGTCACATTAAACAGTGCGTTATCTATGGTCAGCATGTTTTTCCCAGTTTACCCTCCTGAAATATCGACGATTTTTTCATCACCGACATACTCTTTCAGAGCGAATCGGTCGA